>JBEHYB010000064.1:0-15151 GCA_048498395.1 Pseudomonadota bacterium | reverse complement strand
GATCGAGCAGACGCAGGAGGCGATTATCGAGCTTCTGAAAGCCCGGCACAGGACAGAAGATTTTAATGTTCGCAATACCTCATCGATTTTAGAGACGGCGACTGAAACACAGAATACGCTGACGATACTTCTCGGGGCGGTTGCGGCGATCTCGTTGCTGGTCGGCGGGATAGGGGTCATGAATATCATGCTGGTCAGCGTGACCGAGCGTACACGTGAAATCGGTATTCGCATGGCAACGGGTGCGCGTATGCGCGATATCCTGATCCAGTTCAATACCGAAGCCGCAGTTGTCTGCACGATCGGCGGGTTGATGGGCGTTGGAACGGGATTTCTCGCGGGTTGGATTATTTCACTTTTCGGTGTCGAAATTGCATTTTCAGCAATGCCGGCACTGATGGCCTTTTCATGCGCGGTTCTCACGGGTATTATCTTCGGGTATTTACCGGCCCGCAAGGCCGCCCATCTCGATCCTGTCGTCGCCCTTAGTTCGGAGTAGAAAATATGAAACAAAAGTTAGCCATTTTATTGATCTCCACTTTCCTCGTGTCGTCCTGTTCCCTGACACCGGATTACGAGCGCCCGGGCGTTGAAACGCCGAGCGCATGGAGCAACGGATCGGGCGCAACGACCGATACGCCGAGACTGGCGTTTGACTGGTGGAAGAGCTTCGACAGCGACGAGCTGAACCAGCTGATGACCGACGGTCTTAATAACAATCTCGATCTGAAGGCATCTTACCAGCGTATCGAGCAGGCTCGCGCCGCCGTCCAGGTCTCAAGAGCCAGATTGCTGCCAAGCATCGATGCCTCGGCTAATGTGTCAAAAGACAATCGGATTCACGGCGAGAAGCCCGCAAATAACGGCGATACAAATTTGAGTGCCGGACTGGATATCAGTTACGAGCTTGACCTCTTCGGGGCGAACCGCGCCGCTATGGAAGCGTCCAAGGCCAATTTCCTCGGCACGAAATACGAGCATGACGCGCTGGCGCTGGTTGTCATGGGCGATATTTCGCAAACCTATTTTAATATCCTGAGTGCGCGCGAGCGTCAGGCGATTTCCGAGCAGAATTTGAAGAACGCGCAGGAAGTTTTAAGGATCGTGCAAGCCCGCTATGATGCAGGGGCCGCGTCCGGATTGGAAGTTGCGCAACAGAAATCATCGCTCGCCAGTTTTGAGGCCGCGCTTGCCTCGATCCAGCAGGATGTCAGCATTAACGAGAACGCGCTAGCCATTCTGCTCGGCAAGCCGCCGCAAACCGTCAAGGTTGAGAAAATCGACCTGAGCAACCTGACCGTTCCTGTGATCGCGCCGGAACAGCCGTCAGAACTTATCACCCGTCGTCCGGATATCGCGGCGGCTGAAGCGGATCTGATCGCGGCGAATGCGAATATCGGCGCGGCGCGCGCGGCGTGCTTCCCATCGGTCAGTATCGGCGCGGGGCTTGCCGCTGCCGCGTCGCCGATCTCTTCTCCGGTCACGCTCGGCCTCTCGACAGCATCTTCCGTCCTCGCGCCGATCTTTGAGGGCGGCTCTTTAATGGGCAATCTCGCAAGTTCGAAAGCACGCCAGGCAGAGCTTGTTGAAATCTATCGCAAAACCGTACTGGTCGCTTTCCAGGAGGTTGAGGATGCGATCGCCGCCGAGAAAGCTGCCGCCAAGCGCGAGGAAGCGTTCAAGGTTGCGATGGATGAAGGTCAGAAAGCCTATGACATTTCAATGGCGCGATATAAAGCCGGCAGTATCGATTTCCAGACTGTGATCGATGCGCAGCTGACGCTCCTTGTTGCACAGCAGAACTATTCCGTCTCGCACAATGACCGTCTGGCTGCGGCGATTACGTTGTTCAAGGCTCTGGGCGGCGGCTGGAAATCAGCTTAAGGAAAGTGTGGGGGATTTTATCCATTTCGGGCGTTTATATAGTAACGGTATAAAAACTATTAGGACCAGAAAAGGATAAAACCTATGAAGCGCTTTCTTTCAACATCACTCGTCGCACTGGCTTTGCTGTCAGGCACGGCTGCTTTCACGGCGGCGCACGCCGATGACCATAACTGGCATCAATATAACCAGAACGAGCACAGATATAACGACAATTTCTCACGCAATGGCCATGGCAACGGCAATGACCGCGAAAGAGCGCAAGGCCGCGCGACTTACTATTACGCGCCTCCAGCTCCGCATTACTATCCGCCGCGCACGAAAGTGGTCTATGTTTACCCGCGCATCGATTACCGTCCGGTCGGTTATTACAGAACTTACACGGTCGGCGGATATCTGCCGCGTGACCGGGACTGGTATCCTGTGCCGACTTACGTAGCTCAATCCCTGCCGGCCCCGCGCTATGGCGAAAGATGGGTCTATGCGGATCGCGATGCCGTCCTGATCTCTGAAGCCACGTCGCGCATCATCAGTGGGATAGTTCTTGCGGCTTCCATCAACTAGAAAGATCAAAGTCGGATCCCGGCGATGGATTAAGTTCCATTGCCGGGATCTTTTATTTCCGACTGGATTATTTTGTCTTCAGTGATAAATAATCAGCATGAATTGCAAACCAGCCAGCCTTATTCCGGTTCTTTTTTTGATGTCGGTCTCGCCGGCATGCTCGGATGACGGCAATCCATTCTCTCTGAAATATCACGACTGGAATAAGGGCAGTCAGGCAACCGAGCTTTATAATTCCAGTTATCCTGAAATGACCGCGACGAGGATACCGCCGAAAATCACCGACCCGTATCCGCGCGACGATTATAATTACAGCATGTTCCCGCAAGGTCACCCGATGGCGGATACGCATACGGTGACCTATGTTCAGGTCCTGCCGGGAAGTCAGTCCTTCCCGATCGGCAGTTACCTGCCGTCCAATATCCAATGGCAGTCATTCGATAATTATGCCGCTTATGGGTTGCCCGATCCGCAGCAGGGACAAAGATGGCTGGTTTCGGGGCATGATGTGGTATTGATTTCCATCGCGACATCGAAAATTATCAGCGGCATAACCTTGCCTTAATGCAAACAGGAGCAGAAAATGAAAGCCATTCCCGAAGATACCTATACGCCGCAAACCCAGAACAAGAATGCGGATATTCGCGTGTTGATGATCACCGATACGCCCAATGAAGATCTGGAATTCTTCTACCCGTATTACAGTTTCCTTGGCGAAGGCTATCGTGTCGACGTGGCGACACCCAAAGGCGGCGATTTCAAGGGAGAGAAAGGGTTTGGTCTGCCCGCTTCGAAGAAGGTCGCCGATGTAGAGGCATCCGATTACGATTTCCTCTTCCTGCCAGGCGGCATGGCTCCCGACCATTTGAAGCACGACAAGGAAGTTCTTGCCGTCACGCGGGATTTCTCGAAATCAGGCAAGGTTATCGGCGCGATCTGTCACGGTCCGCAGATTTTAGCAGCGGCAGGTATCATCAACGGAAAGAAAATATCCGCATGGCCGGAAATCGAAAATGAAATCACGGAAGCGGGCGGCATTTATGCGTACGAAGAGGCGCTTGTCGATGGAAATATCGTGACCGCGCGATGGCCTGCCGATCTGCCGGCGCATGTCAGGCTGACGCTGGAAACATTCAGAAAAGCAAACACTTAAAAGATTACATACTTCCGCGTGTGGATGTTGATTAGCGAGAACTTATAATATAGTTCCCGAATGCAGAGATTTTTTTTAAGCTTTTACTTAAATCCAAAAAGCAATAGGGACGTATTTTTCTGCGTCCTTCCCGTATTTCTTATATGCATCTCATGCACGTTATGGATGTGGGATATGGCCGTCAAGAACGACGACCGTCAGCTCATTAATCTTGTCGAAGCGCAGACAAAAGCCATCGAGGATATATGCAGCCATGCTCTTGACGAGCTTTATAAAACAGTCAACAGGTTCGATCTGCGGATAGAGAATTCCGGAGATGTCGATAGCGAGCAATGGAAGAAAGATGCCTACCAGCATTTGCTCGATTTCAACTATCTGCGTGCGATTAGCATCGCCGATACGGATTCAAAAGTGAAATGGTGGCTGTCGAATAAGAATATCAATCATTCCCCGGGCTTCCTGCTGGCGTTTGAGAAAAGACGTATCCGAGCAATTGAAACGGCGACCAGAACCCGCAAGACACAAATGACCGAAATTCTTGAATTCACGCAAGGAGGGGTCGGTTATGCCTATATAGCGCCTCTGTTTATCGATGATTCCTATCGCGGCTTTACGCTGGTCAGTTTCAAGGCCAGCGATTTTTTCAATGAAATGCTGACATCAAAGAATATCGATGACGGCGTATGGCTGAACGTCACGGAAGACGATCATGACTTCATATACAGTAATCTAGGCAAGAATAAGGAGAATAAATACTCTGTCAGCGATACGTCCCAGATTTCAGTCGCCAATCAGAAATGGATTTTCACCGTCACGCCGACACCGCAATTTATAAAAGAGAAGAAATCGAACGCTGCCGATATTGTGCTGATGATAGGGTGTATGCTTTCGACCATTCTGACGCTGTGTCTTTATTTCGCACTCAGGTCACGCCAGATGGCCTCGGTTGCGCGGTATTCAAGAGACCAGATGATCTATTTTATAAAGCATACGCCGGCTTCGATTGCCGTTTGCGACAATGATATGAAATATATCATGGTCAGCGATCGCTGGCTCTCTGATTTTAATTTTCTGGAAAAGGAAATTATCGGCAAAAATCATCTGGAGATCTTCCCGGTGATGCCGCTTCGCTGGAAAAGGATTTTACTTGAATGTCTTGATACCGGCAGCATGTCCGCCGGGGAAGATATGGTGCAGATAGGCTCAAAAACCATCTGGCTGCATTGGGATGTGATCCCCTGGTACCTGAAAGACGGTAATTCCGGCGGTATCATCATGTATGCCGACGATATTACGCGCCGTAAGGAATCTGAACGGGAAATCAGGATGGCGCGGGAGGAGGCCGAACGTGCCAATGAGGCGAAAAGCGAGTTTCTTGCCAATATGAGCCACGAAATCAGAACGCCGATGAACGGCGTGATGGGGATGAGCCATCTTCTTCTCAATACAGATCTGGATACGCGCCAGCGGCATTACGTGGAAACTGTCGAAAGCTCGGCTGAATCCCTGATGCAGATTATAAATGACATTCTCGATTTCTCAAAAATCGAGGCGGGGATGATGGAGCTTGAGAATATTCCCTTCGACCTTCAGGCGTTATGCGAGGAAATCGCCGAAATCATGTCGATGCGCACGCAGGAGAAGAAAATTGAATTCTTCCTGCGTTTCCGCCCCGATTGCCCGCATTGCCTGATCGGCGATCCGGGCCGTATCCGCCAGATTTTACTCAATCTGTGCAGTAACGCCGTCAAATTTACCGAGAAAGGCCATGTGCTACTCGAAATCAGCCAGGTATCGCGAGAAGGTGACGAATGTGAAATACAGATTATGGTTGAGGATACCGGTGTTGGCATTCCCAAAAACCGCCAGATCAATATTTTCAGAAAATTCGATCAGGCCGATAATTCCATCACCAGAAGATATGGCGGGACGGGGCTCGGACTTGCGATTACGAAACAATTAATCGAGATTATAGGCGGTGATATCGGTTTCGAAAGCGTCGAGACGAAAGGAACCGTGTTTATAGGCGTTCTTCCGTTCAAGATTTCGATGGAAAACCAGAACAGACAATTGGAAACCGTATCGTTAAACAAGAATGGCAAACCACTTAAGGTTTTAATCCTCGATGACCACAGTATTTCCTGTGAAATCATCGGCGATGTCATCAGATCATACGGTATGGAGGCTGTCGCCCTGCAGGACCCGCAACAGGCTTTGCCTGTTTTGCTCGAAGCGGCGAGAACGGCGCCTTTCGATTTCCTGATCCTTGATTACATTATGCCCGGATTGACCGGTATCGATATTGCCAAGCAGATAAAGGCAGAGCAAGGATTGGCGGGACTGCAGATTATTCTCGGCACATCCCAGCCCACGCGCAGCGACGCGGAAGCGATCACAGAGGCCGGTATCAAGGGGTATCTCGTCAAGCCTCTCAGGCCATCGGAATTGCTCGCGGTTATCCGCATCCTGTGGAACGCGCGGGAGAATAACACCGAGCTTGAAATGGTCACCAGATATACGATCCGCGAAGACCGGGCGGGGGAAAGATCGCGGGATAATTTCTATTACCGCGATGTCGTTATTTTGCTGGCCGAAGATAGTCCGGTCAATCAGGAAGTCATGACCGCGATTTTGAAAGATTACGGCATTTCGACGGTGATCGCCGAAAACGGCTATGAGGCCGTGAACCGGGTCCGCCAGAGACAGTTTGACCTCGTATTTATGGATTGCCAGATGCCGGAAATGGACGGGTTTCTGGCGACGCGGGTCATTCGCAAGAGCGGTTACTCTTCCGATGACGTGATTGTCGTGGCATTGACCGCCAATGCGATGAAAGGCGACCGTGAGCGCTGCCTTGCCGCCGGTATGAATGATTATCTTGCAAAACCCATTATTGAAGAAAGTGTGATCGAAATGCTTGAGAAATGGCTGCCCAAGAACAAGCGCGCAACGAGACCTCAGGCCGGGGCGAAAACGGAAAAAGAAAAGGTAAGCGAGCCCGAGAGCTCATCGATTAATGTCCAGACGATCAGCCGGTTGCGCGAGATTACGAAAGACAGATTCCCGATCGTGATTAACACATTTATCACAAGCGCCGAGAACCTGCTGACGCAGATACATGGAGCGAATGACCAGGGTAATGTCGATGCCGTTCGTGAATCCGCGCATTCCCTGAAATCCGCCGGGCAGATCGGCGCGCAGGAATTATTCCGTCTCGCGCAGGAAATGGAAGAAGAAGCCAAGACCGGTCGGCTTCTTCATACGGCGGAGCTTTTATCACGGGCGGAAGAAGAATTGGCGAGGGTCCGGGGCGAACTTGCCCGGATCCTCGACGCTGGTTGATTATCTTTCCTGGAATGCAGTCTGCATCGTGGTGTGGATAGGTTTCAGCAGATATTCGAGAATAGTTTTTTTGCCGGTGATAATGTCGGCCTGAATGACCATACCGGGCAGAATAATGTTTTTATCGGGATTTTTACCTATATAGTTTCGCTCAAGTTTGATCCTTGTTTTATAGAAAGATTTTTTGTCCTCGCTCTGGAAGGTCGATGCCGAGACGCTTTCAAGCGTTCCGGGGACGCTGCCAAAACGCGCGAAATCGTAAGCTGTTACTTTGATATTGACGCTCTGGCCGGGTTTCAGATTGCCGACATCGCTCGGGGAAACCAGAGCCTCGACCATCATTTCTTCATCGACGGGGACAATTTCCAGCAAAGTCTGCCCCTGTTCGATCACCGAGCCAATCGTGTGAACGGACAGGCCTTTGACTATCCCGCGAATAGGAGCGTCGATCGTCGTGCGGTTTGACGCGCTTTGCAGTTTCGTAATGCTTTTGTTGATTTCTGCAAGTTCGGCTTCGATCTGGCCAAGGTTTTTCATGGCTTCCTGTTTAAGATCGGCTTGCAGGGACTGTAATCGATTCACGATTTCATCTCGTGCCGCCAGAGCCTGGTTTTCCTGGCTAATCGATTCCGCCAATTGGCCTTCCATCATATTTTTATCGCGTTCGCTCGACATGACGGCCATTTTGGACACGGAGCCGCGAGCTGCCATTTTCTTGTTGATGGCGTATTCTTCGCGGATCAGTACAAGGTTTTTCTGCAGGGCGGCACGGGTGGCGATAATGCCTTGCAATTCCTTGTCTTTCTGCGCGATCTGGTCGTTCAGCACGTTCTGCTGGCTGGTGCGCGCTTCTTCCATGCTGGTCAGAATAGCCTGTTCTTCAGGCGTGAGCGGTTTGACGGCTCCGTCATCACGGGCGAAACTGCGCAGACGGGAAGCTTGCAACTCGAGCGAATGCTGGCGTGCCATCATTTGCCCGAGATCAGCATTTGCGTTTGTGTCATCGAGTTTCAGAAGCGGCTGGCCTTTTTCAACCAGTTGCCCGTCTTCGACCAGAATTTCGCGAACCATACCGCCTTCAAGATGCTGTACGGTCTGGATGTAGCCACTGGGGATAATCTGTCCTTGCGCAACAGCTACTTCGTTAACGTTGGTAAAAGCGGCCCAGACCATAAACACAGTCAGCAGGCAGGCGATAATCGTCACGCCGGTATGGAGCGCGCCGGGAACCGGGGATTCTTCGAGAGCCACGGACTGGGCAAGATGCTTGGGCGCGGTACCGGCCTGATAAGCCCAGCTCAGGGGAGATTTTGCGACATTGGTGTTCATGCTTTTCTTCCTTTTAATACGGTTAGTACTTGATCCGGTGCACCGGCATGCGTGAGTTCGCCCTTGTTCATGAACAGGAGCTGATCAGCAAGCCGCATATGGTCCTCGCGGTGGGTCGCCATGATGACCGTGGTATTGCCGCGCAAGGACCTGATTTTCTCCGCAAAGGCGAGGTCGTTTTCGCGACCCAGCGAATAGGAAGCCTCGTCAAAAAGATAGATGGAGGCATTGCGCAGATAGGCGCGCGCGAGATTGAGTTTCTGCCTGAGAGCGAAAGAGATGGTCGCATGGTTATCTATCTGGATAACCGTATCGAGTTTTTGTGGCAGGGCCATAACTTCATCCAGGGCGCAGGAGTCACGCAGCGCATTGGCGATTTCATTGTCTGTTGCTTCCGGATTGGAGAATAATAGATTGTCGCGGATCGTGCCCGGAAAGAAATCTCCGTGCTGCGGCACATAGGCAATGCTCTGGCGCAGGTTCAGCGGATCGAACTGGCGGATATCCATCCCGTCAATGCGGACGCTGCCGGCCTGGGGTTGATACATGCCGAGGATCAGTTTCAACAATGTCGATTTTCCCGATCCGTTATTTCCTTTAATGGCGATGATCTGGCCGGGGTGGATATCCAGACTGACACCGAGCAATGCAGGTTCGGTATCGGCGGCGTATTTCAGACTGACGCGGTGGAAACTGATTGCGCCTTTGATATTTTGCAGGCGAATTGCCGTGCTGTTCGCATCATGTTCGGGCGTGGCGGAGAGAAGTTTTTCAACCTGACTGGTGCTTGAGATAAGCTGCTGAAGGCGGGTGAGGGAAGCGCAGCAGATTTGCAGCGGCGCGATAATCCGCCAGATCAGCATCATGGCGGCGATCAGTGTCCCGACCGTCATCGTCTGGGCGATGACCATCGTTACGCCGAAAGTGAGAGTCGCAGCACCGCCGACGATCATCAGGCCGTAGGAAATAGCCTCGAGAACCTGAGCAGAGAAAGCGGACTGGAAGCTGGCCATTGAGGCTTGTGCGGAAATGGTCCTGTATCTCTCCTGCCAGACATTTTCCATGCCCGCCATACGGATCTCGCGCAATTTGGTAACGGTTTCAAGCAGGAATTCCTGGCGCTTGGTCGATGTGTTTGCCGAAAGCCGTGAGTAAAAGCGCAGTTTGCGGCCCATCGTGGCGATAACGGCGACGTAAGCTACAATTAACGCGACCGGGACCAGCGTCAGCCAGCCGGCGATGATGCACATGGCTGTCAGGTAAACTGCAATAAGCGGAAACTCAAAGAACAGGGTTGATAAGGGGCCGGTGAAGAATTCGCGTACGGATTCAAAGTCGCGCAGACGTGCGAGTTGCGCCGATACTGACGAGCGTTCCGTATAGAATGGTGGCAAAAAGAGCAGGCGCTCGAAGACAGAGCAGCCGACATAATGGTCGATGCGCCCGCCAAAAAATGCCAGTTTACGATTCCGCATGTATCGAAGGCCTATTTCAGCGCCAAGGGCCAGCATGACACCTATGATAAGCATGCTGACACCATCGCTGGACCCTGAGGCGATAACATGGTCGTAAATCGAACGGTTGTAGAGAATGGGAGCGAGAGAAATTCCGCCGACAAAAAGACTGATCAGGAAGATTTCATTTAACAGGGGCAGAAAGCGTTGTATTTCATATCTCAAGACCGACATCGTCGCGCGCGAAAGAGAGATGGAGTGATCTATTTTCTTGAATTCAAGGAAGGTCGATTTTTCATCAGCGATCCTGGTGATGTCGTCCATATCATGCACAAGGCTTATATTTCCGTTATTTCGGACATATAGAAGCGGAAACGCCACATGTGCGATCTCGGACGGCCTGGCTTCAAATATCGTGCTCGAATAGCCAAGATGAGAAAGCGTATCGCGCAGCATCTGCATGTCCATATCCGGCTGATTATTGATATTGAAAGCCGGCAGCGCTTCCTTCAATTGGCGGACGCGCCCCTTCCAGTTAAGGGATTGCAGGAGTGGTTCAAGAACTTCGCTATATGAATATGTGATCTCGGTCATTTTGCGCCTTAATATTGTTTTGAGAGAATAGCCAGATTTTGAGTTCCGCTTCTTGCCACAGGAAGCAGGCGGCCTGCATCCAGGTGATAGAATTTATCGGCGAAGCTCATAAGGTTCTGATCCTGGGTAACGAGAATGATAGTGGTTTTGTCTTTAAAACGTCCCATCAGGCGGAAGAGGAGATTGTATCCGTCCTTATCAAGTGCACGGTCGGCATCATCAAACAGCAATATGGCCGGCTGGTTGGCAAGGACGCGGGCCAAGGCAACCCGTTGCTTGACCCCGGGCGGGATCGGGTCGGCCGCTGAATCAAACAGCTGTGTCTGATAACCACGTGGCATCAGGTCGATGATTTTATCCAGTCCCAGTTCTTCACCGGCATTTTTCGCCCGCTCGACGGACAGGTCATCCGTACGAAAACTGGTGAGATTCTCAAGAATTGTTCCTTTGAAGATCGTTCCGTCCTGTGGCAGGTAGCCGACAATATTGGAAACGCTCGCGATACTATGCTCGTGCGGATTAACGCCGTCGAGACGCACGGTTCCTGCCTCTGCGGGAATAATACCCGAAATAATTTGCAGGAGGATGGATTTAGCCGTTCCGTCATCGCCTGTAATCGCGACGATTTCACCGGGCTCCGCCGAAAGGGAAACATGGTCGAGGAAGGGGCCGGTTTGAGACGCAAGTCCGTAACAGACATCTTCCAGGAAAACTCTCCCCTGTGCGGGCGTGACCGGAGCCATGCCGCGTTTTAATGTAGGCAATACGAACAAATTTTGTGCCTGTTCACGGGCGACAGTCAGATCCTGAAGGCGCAGCCAGGTACCGAGAACACGCTGGACAGGCTGAATACATCTGCCTGCCAGAAGTGTGCAGGCGGACAGGCCCCCGACACTCAGGCTTCCATTCAGCACGAGAAAGAACCCGGCGGTCGCGGTGAGGATAAGAGACAATTGGCCGAATGTAGCACTGAGAATTGCGGCAGAACCGCTTGCTGTGGCCACACGATAGCTGTCCTCGCTCACTTTACTTTGAACTCGCTCAAATCTGCGCAGCAGGAAGGATTCAAAGGACAAGGCTTTAGCAGTATGAATGCCATTGAGGACCGAGACGACAAAACTTGCTTTCAAATCATCGCTGTGGCTTCGTGATTCAAGCGTTTCCTTGAGAGTCGATCCAATAAGGCTGGCATTTATAAAGAACGCGGCCAGCAAGGCGATAGGAACAAGAACCAGTATCCCGCCAAGATAGGCGATCAGGGCAAGGAAGATGATGGCAAAAGGCAGGTCGATAAGCGCGGTCCAGGCCTGTCCGCTGTAAAATTCGCGGAGTTTACCGAGCGCCGTCATGTTTTGCAGATGTTCGCCGGAAGTAATCGCTTCAAAGGCGGCAATATCGCTGCGGGAAAATATATCAAGCGCGGCGCAGCTTGCCGCATGTTCATGCGATGCGGCTGTCCAGCTCGTCAGATAAGACCGGATAATCCGAAGTCCTATATCGAAAGCAAGGGCTATCGCCACACCTGTCGCAAGCATGATCAGCGTACCATAAGACTGATGTGGAATGATGCGATCATAGACCTGCAACATCATAATAGGCAGGGAAAGCGAAAGCAGGTTGAGCATAAACGCGATCACCAGTTGCCTTGTGATAGATAATTTATAAGCTTTGTCCTCATAGGATTTTGGAAGAGGCAGGGACTCAAGCTGAGTGAATATCTCTGGTAGAGCGGTCGATGATGCTGTCATTTTCTGTGTACCCAATTTTAGAGTAAGTTTTCTTTATTAATTAATTCTGATAGTTACACACCCGCATATGCGGATGCGTTATATGTCCGGTGTTACATGGACGGTGAAATCCGTGTGTGTCGTCGCGATCGTATGATTGCTGTCTTCGCTGAAGACATCGAGATTCATATGCACGTCACCGGTAAAGCCGTCCTCTGGCCTGATGGAAAGGCCAGCGAGCTGGCTTGCGGTGAAACTCCAGCTGCCGTCGCCATTATTAAGACCGGATGAAAACACGAAGTCATCGGGGACATGACTGATCACGGCGCTTAAATGTTCGGAACCGTCATTATCATTAAGCGATGCCGAAACGTTTAAGGCTATCGAGTGATTGCCAACGCCTGTGACATCATGAGCGCTTGCATTCGGTGCGTCGGCAACGGCTTCGAAATGAGCATTGATCGTCGCCGTGGTACTGGCTGTCGGACCGCTGACACCTTCGCGTGACGTTGCAGAAACACTGAAACTTGTATCTCCGCTCCAGTTAGTTGGGGCGACCAGATGAACGTTCGAGATATTGGCAGGCGACACGCTCCAGGTGCCGTCGCCGTTATTGGTGGCTCCCGTCAATGAGAACCCGGCGCTTAATCCTGAAATGGTAATCGCGCTGATACTTTCAGAGCCATCAGTATCTTTAAGCGCGATACCGAGATTAAGGGCAAGCGGACTATCTTCAGTGCCGCTATTGGTAACGGCAGTAATAACTGGGGCATCTGCAATCGGATTGACATGGATATGGCCGGTGGCGGTATGAACAGTTGAATCACCTTCACGCTCGGTTGAAGTTGCAACAATTGTATAAGTCGCATCTCCACTGAAGTCCGCCGGCGGTTTCAGGGCAAGCGAAGTAATTTCGGTCGCTGTCAGGCTCCATGTACCATCGCCGTTATTAATGCCGACGGTTGGTATAAATCCTGTCGGCAGGTCTTTAATCATAAAGCTCAGCGTTTCTGACCCGTCGGTATCGGTGAGGGCGGATGTAACCGCGATGGCTATGCTCGGAGAGTCCTCATTTCCCGTTGCATTTGCAACGCTCAATGTAGGCATATCGGCAACGCCTATAACGTGAACGTCGACGACGGCCAGCGTGACTGTCAGGATAAGAAGTTTGGCAGTAATAGTAAGAACGAAATCTTCATCACTGTCGGGCGGCAGGGTCAGGCTTAAACCCGCCAGCTGGCCTGGCAGAATTTTCCATGTACCGCCGCCCATATCCTGGGCTCCATTGTTAAGGGACGCGCCAAGCGGCAGGCCATTAAAATTCAAAAATGAGATGCTGGATGCAAGGGTCAGAAGTAATCCGGCATCAACAAACGGAAAGATGGAATCTTCATGTACGACGATGCCGTCCGGGCTTAAAAGGCCGCCGAGATCCAGATTGACTCCGAGCGCGGTGCCGACACCAATCCCGCCGATACCGATGCCAAGGGCGAGATTGATCTGGATTCCGCCGGATGCGTCGCCAATGCCGACATTGAAATTGACGGCTGCGCTTTGTGCCGTGGAACCGTCGCCGTCATGGGAAACGGAACGGACGGTCATATTGACGCGGCCTTCAAAGTCATAAGGTGATACCAGTTTCAATCCAGACAGGTCGCCTGCGGTCATCGTCCAGGTGTTATTGCCGTTATTAATACCGTGATTGAATGAAAATCCATCTGGCACGTTGCTGATCAGGTAAGTCAGCGTCTCGGATGCGTCCGTAACGGCACCACTGATCGTAACCGGAACTGCGGTATTCACGTTGCCGCTCGTATTCGTGGCGGAAACAGTCGGAATATCCGCATTGCCAAGTACCGTCACCGGCAAGTTGCTGACGACAGGTGATGTGTTGCCGTTACTGTCGGTTGAAGTGGCTGTAACGGTCAGGACAAAATCCGCATCGCTATTGGCTGGCGGTGTGATTTTAAGATTGGCAAGCTGCGCCTGGGTCAATGTCCAGCTTCCGCCGCCATTATTTGTACCTGCCGATAATGTCGCGCCCGTCGGTACACCGGTAATCGTGATGCTGAGGCTTTCGGACCCATCCGTATCTTTTAAAAGGGCCGAAATGGAAAGCGAGATGGCTGTGTCCTCTTTTCCGATTGCAGCTGAGACATTCAATGTCGGTGCATCTGCCTGTGCGGTGACGGTGATCGTCGCCGGTGCAGTCAGGGACGTGCTGTCTCCGTCACTTTCGGTTGTGACGGCTGTCACCTGCAGGACAATTATGCCGGCATAATTAGGTGGCGGCGTAATGGTAAGGCCTGCAAGTTGAGCGGGTGAAAGACTCCATGTCCCGTCGCCGTTATTCAGGCCCGCCGAGAGATAGGCTCCAGCCGGTACGCCGGCGACGACAATGCTCAATACTTCCGAGCCGTCAGTGTCCGTCAGGCCGGCAGTGATTGTCAGCGCTATATGCCCATCTTCCAGGCCTGTGGCGGATTGGACAGATAATGTCGGCGTATCTGCGACACCATGCACGGTAACGCCCATTGTATGTGATATGGGTGCCGTCGTCGCATTCTCACTCGAAGTCGCGGTAACATTAAGCGTAAAGGCACCGCTGAAATTCGTGGGCGGGGTTAATGTCAGTCCTGTAAGCTGTGCCTGGGTCAGCGTCCAGCTGCCGCCGCCGTTATTCGTACCGGCGGATAATGTGGCACCGGTCGGTACGCCGGTAATTGTGATGCTCAATGTTTCTGAGCCGTCATTATCAACCAGTGACGCGGTAATATTGAGCGGAATGGCCGTATCTTCATTGCCTGACACAGCATGTACCGAGAGGTTCGGTGTCGTGGCCACGCCATTGACGGTAACTGCGAGCGCCGCACTGCCAGTGCTGATCGACTGGCTGTTTTCGCTGGCGGTCGCGACAACGCCGAGATTGAAACTGCCGCTATAGCCTGGGGCAGGAGTTAATGTCAGGCCGACGATCTGCGCCGGTGTCAGCGTCCAGCTGCCGCAGCCGTTATTCGTACCGGCGGATAGCGTTGCGCCCGTCGGCACGCCGGTAATTGTGATGCTCAATGTTTCGGAACCATCCGTATCAGTCAGCGCGGACG
>JBEHYB010000063.1:0-15469 GCA_048498395.1 Pseudomonadota bacterium | reverse complement strand
GTTGGGTGGGGGTGGTGGGGGGGCGTGCGCACGCCCCGCCCAGATCGACCGTATAGACGGGTTTTCCGGTCGTGGCGGCTTCCGAGACCATGGACATGCTCTCCGACGTGACGATCATGGCATCCGCCCAGGCCAGGAGACCGAAATAAGGGTTCTCGTCGGTACCGTTCCAGATATAGGCGTTCGTACCCGCAAGGCCGTTTTCAAGAATACGTTTGTTCGCGTCACCGGTGCGGCGCGAAGTGGTGATCATCAAACCATATCCTTGCGCGGCGAGCGATTTGAGTTGCGCCGTCAGATTTTCCATCATGGCGGGTGTCAGGATCTGTTTGCCCGCCGTGCCGCCGATGAGGATCGCGAGACGCGGCGAAGGCAGCGCGTTGAACTGTGAAAATTTTTCGCGCGCCGCGGATAATTTTTCCTGCGTGATGCGATTGGGCGCGGCGGTCGTCACGAAAATATTTTCGTGGTTTTTGAGGGAGGCTGCCGGATCGTGTTGCGGCACGACCAGCAGGTCGAAATCATTGCGGCGCAAACGCGTGTCCTGAATTTGGACAACAAATGTTTTGTTGTTGCTCATGCGTTTCACAAAACGCGCAGCTGCTATGCTTTTTCTGCCCGATGATATCAAAAGGTCAGGCCATGGCGCATTGAGAGCATCGCCGTCTGCACTGAAACTTTGCGCGGATTCCAAACCGATATACGGAGATAATGTTTTCCAGGGCTCGTTGAGCTTTACCCGTTTGACGAGAGCTTGCACACCTATAGCCTCGGCTACACCGAGACATTGGTTCTCAGTGCCGGTGAGGCCTTCAGTGATGATCCATGTCACGGGTTGTTTCATTATAATTTCTACAAAATTAGTAAAGGCGCATAAAAGACTTGCCCTTGGGACAAGGCAACTTTATATCAGGGCGTAATAATTTAGTACAATAGGAACCTTGATATGACTTCTTCGCCCGTCCGGCAAACCCGCATTAAACTTGACCGCATCGACCGCCGCATCCTCAGCGACCTGCAGGATAACGGCCGCATGACCAATGTCGAGCTTGCAAAGAATGCCGGTATTTCAGCGCCTCCATGCCTGCGCCGCGTGCGCAATCTTGAAGAGATGGGGTTGATCAAAGGCTATTTTACCGAAGTCGACGAGGCGGCGCTCGGGTATCCCGTCACCGTGATCGCGCTGATCAAACTCAGCACGGTCGGCGATACGGACCTCAAGAAATTCGAAGAGCAGATCGCGTCATGGGACATGGTGCGTGAAGCCTATATGATGACCGGCGAACATGATTTCATGATGAAAATCGTGGCGCAGGACTGGGACGCTTATCAGCAATTCCTGACCAACCAGCTTCTAAAAGCGACCAACGTCGCCGCGGTTAAATCCTCGCTCACCGTGCGCGTTACCAAGAACAAGCCCGGCGTGCCGATTGAAATATAAGAATTAGGGAAATAAAATTGCTTAATTGAGCCTTCCCGCAGCCATGCCGGAGGGCTTTATTTTGCCTTTTAAAAACAGTTACGTAATACAGGACTAAAAAAGTACATTTTTTTGATTTTTGGACGATTTTTAGGTTGACCGACTCTGGGCAGGAGCATAGGAAGTTGAGAGTAATTCTCACTAGCAAAGTACTTCGATGACTGCCTCCACTGAACGCCTCGATAACCTGTATCGTCCCGGTCTGCAAAATCGTAATGAAGCAGTTATTAGTGCTCATTTCATGCATAAGCAAAATTTGTGTGATGACTGGAAGTTATATTCGGGTGAAGAATATAAAGGCAAGGCGCTCTCAATCGGATCAAAAGATCTCGCTGAAATAGTTGATCTGTTTCCCGCCCAGATAGATCAAGTTATTGAGAGCAGGTTAAGCAGAGCGATTGCCAGCGTGCAGAGAAACTGGCGCGATTATGATCTGAAAGCGCCAAATAAATTCGGCGCGGCTGAAATCATCACTGAAATTGTTCTGGATCGTGGATTTAGAAAAGGTCCGATTGAGAATATCAATAAAAACTACTTGTATAATCAGATTAAAAAATCTGTTGCGACCTCGCAGACTGTCGAGCTGGTCGTTCCACTGTTGCCGAATAAAGTCGATACACCTCTGAAGACCAGGGGGGCCGATCCGGATTTTGCCGAGGTTAATCTTCTTTGCCGCCTAGGTGAAATTGCAGGTACCGTGGCTGCGGCCTATCAGCGCTATGCCCCTGAAAAAGCACCGGCAAAAGCTGCATCATTTACAATTCTTGCGGATGGGCATCGTTTTCAATCCGCATTGAATGTTGGCGAGGAGAAAGTTAATCGCTATCAGAATTCTCTCAAATGGTGGATTTCACGTCTGGGTATGGAAGATGTCATCCATTTCAGGGATTACGAAGCTGCCGTCAAAGAAAGTCTGGAGCCGTCCCTCTACGCGCGCAGGACTCACCTGATTGAAGATGCGCGCTCCATTTACAGTCATGCCATGCGTCCGATATTCGATGTGACGGATATCGAAGGCAGCATGCAAAGGGCGATTTCTTCGGATCCTTATCCAGATGAAGAAAATCCCGAGGCAAGATTTGTGCCTCTATTTAAATCTATTTTGTATACGTATGAATCTGATCGCTTCCGGTCCGTGTGTGACGAGCAAGGGTATAATTATGAAGATTTATACCGTGAAATCACACGCCATGTATTTGAACCATTTTGCGAACTTGATGATGAGATGTCGGAATCTATTGCGGGATCAGTGTCACAGTCAAAACCTGTTCCGCTTAATGACGATATAAAGGAATTCTTCCGCCGCGAATTTCTTAAAACAGCGTGGGATGCAACTATAGAATATCTGGCTGTGGTTAAGGGAGACCGGGATCTTCTGAACGACCCCGTCTCGTTTATTTATCCGGACCATATCCGATTTACAATCCATTCGAAAAAAGGACAGATCGGGCTTAACACGACGGGTGCGCGTGGCGGGGAACTGGTACAGGCCTGGCATGGCGTTGCCTATCTGAAACCAAGAAAGAACGGCGATATCCAGATTGATAATGCTTCCCGTTTGATGTCCGAAGGTGAAAATTTTATTCCTGTGGTCATCGATCCGCAGGATCCCGGCTCATCTGATGTTCTTTCGCATATGAGCAAGACGGGGCAGGCTCTGTTTTATATGCATAAAGATCTGCCAGTTTCAAATGTAAGTGATCTTAAGCGTCTCGTTGAGTCTAAAATGACGCGGCTGGTTTTCGATCACTAGGCTAGGTTTTTTTTCGCGTCATTATATAGCCGCTCAGGCCGATGAGGATGCACCCCGATATACCGATCAGGGTCGGGTTTTCCTGCCATATGGCCATTCCGATAAGAGTTGACCACACTAAAGAAGAATAATTGAAAGGCGACAGGGTGGAGGCGGAAGCCAGGGAAAGTCCCTTTGCGATTAAATAATGTGCTGCTACCGAACAGGATGCAAGAAAGATGAGCAGCGCAGAAATTTCGGCAGTGAGGGTAAACCAGTTAAAAGGCATCCAGAGCGATGAAATGATTGTCGCAAGAAACGTATAGAAATAAACAATCACAAAACTGGATTCTGTTCTGGAGATCGATTTTATTACGATGATAGCGGACGCATTGCAGAATGCTGCTAGCAAGCCAAATATAAAGCCGGAGATCGAAAGATCTGCTGTAACATTCAGAATCAGCAAGACACCCAGAAATCCTGTGGCAATCGATGCCCATTTCGCCCTGCTTACATGTTCTTTCAGCAAGGCGAATGACAGGAGCGTTGTAAAGAAGGGGCCTGTAAAGGTCAGGGCGGTTGCGTTTTGCATGGGTAGGCTGGCAAAAGACTGGAAAAGAAAAGCCGTCGCCATCAGGCCAAGGCAAGCTCGAAGAAGGTGATTTTTAAATGAGGCGCGTGGTCTCGGAAAGGAAACGCCGTTTGTTTTAATATGAATGGCCGTCAATATTATCAGGCCGATCAAATTACGAAAAAATGTAACGAATAAGGCGTTTGTTTCCGGCGTAACTTCTTTTGAAAAAGCCGTTGTCAGCGTAAAGAAAAAAGCCCCGGCAAGAGTAAATAATATACCCTTGTGTTCATCACTTAACGGGGGATACTTTTTCACGGGCTTACTTATAAACGACCTTGAGAACTTCGTAGTTCTTTTTGCCTTTTGGCGTGGTGACTTCGACCGTATCGCCGATCGATTTGCCGATCAGGCCGCGTGCGAGCGGGGCGGTGATGGAAATGCGGCCTTTATCGGAATCGGCTTCGTACGCGCCGACGATCTGGATCGTCATTTCCTTGTCGTCATCATCGACGACCGTCACGGTCGCGCCGAATTTGATCGTGTTGCCGGACATGCTGGCGGGGTCGATGATATTTGCGAGAGACACTGCGGCATCAAGTTCCTTGATGCGGCCTTCGATAAAGCTCTGGCGTTCTTTGGCTGCGTGATATTCGGCGTTTTCTTTCAGATCGCCATGGCCGCGCGCTTCCGCGATCGCTTCGATCACGGCAGGGCGTTCGACGGATTTCAGGTTATGCAACTCAGCTTCGAGCGCGACAAAACCTGTTTTTGTAATTGGAATCTGTTCCATATCAATCAACCTTAAAAAATACGAAACCCGCCCTAAAAGAACCGGGCGGGGTTATGGGGATTATAATAACGAGATTTGCCGATTAGTCAAATTTCAGCCGGTTGCCGTTTTTACGGCTATTTAAGCGATTTCCACCGACACACCGGTGCGTTCTTCATGCAGGAAGCCGCCAGACTGCATCGACCACAGCCTTGCATACAACCCGTGTTTGTTGAGAAGCGCCTGGTGATCGCCCTGTTCGACGATTTCACCCTGTTCAAAAACAAGAATGCGATCCATGCGGGCGATCGTTGAGAGGCGGTGCGCGATGGCGATGACCGTCTTGCCGCGCATAAGTTCGTCAAGCGCCTGCTGGATCAGTCTTTCCGATTCGCTATCGAGCGCGGAGGTCGCCTCGTCAAGAATAAGGATCGGCGCGTTCTTTAAAATCGCGCGGGCGATGGCGATACGCTGGCGTTGTCCGCCCGATAGCTTGATGCCACGTTCGCCGACCATGGTGGCGTAGCCTTCCGGAAGGGCTGCGATAAATTCATGGGCATGGGCGCGTCTCGCGGCATCTATTACTTCCTCGTCGCGCGCGTCGCGCCTGCCGTAACGGATATTGTCCATTAGCGAACGGTGAAACAGGATCGTATCCTGCGGGATGACGGCGATCGCCTCGCGCAGGGAATCCTGGGTCACGGCGGAAATGGGTTGGTCGTCGATCAGGATATCGCCGCCCTGCAAATCGAAAAGCCGCAGCAGCAGATTGACAAAAGTCGTTTTGCCAGCACCGGATGGGCCGATCAGCGCGACTTTCTCTCCCGCCGCAATTTTGACGTTCAGGTTTTTGAAGATAGGTTTTTTATTATACGCGAATGAGGTGTTGTTGTAATGAATGCGCCCTTGGTCGACCTGCAGCCGTCCGGCGTTTTCCATGTCCGCAAGCGATAATGGCTGGGTCGTGATATTAAGCGCGTCTGTAATATTCCCGCTCTCATCGACCATCTGGACAATCCCGATACCGAGCATCCAGACGGCACCGGTGAGCATGAGGGACAGGGTTGAAATACTTGAAGCCTGTCCGACGGTGATCCAGCCCTGCGACCAGCCGTAGCAGGCGAGGACGGTCATGCCGCCGCCGCCGAGGACGATAAGGCTCAAACGGCGGATATGCTCGATCTGCACCATGCTGCGTGTCAGTTTTGCGGCGCGGCTGCTTTCTATCTGCGATTCATATTCGTGGTATTGCCGTTCGTAATCCGAGGCGGCAAAGAGTTTGACGGCGGAGATATTGCTGAAGACATCGACGACGGCACCAGTCACATGCGATCTCTGCCGCGAAAAATCAATCGATCGCTGACGGATGTTCGGCAGGCGTATAAATACCGGAATAATCACGCTCAGGATGAAAAGCGAGATACAGGCTCCGTAGATAGGGTTTATCAACGTCATAATGACGACGCTGCTTGCCATCTGGATGATCGCAAAAACGATCTGGTTGCGCAGGATATCGTGAACGCGCAGCGTGCCCTCGGAGACTTCGGATATTCTGCGCGACAGGCTGCCGGCGAAATTGTCCTGAAAGAAAGTATGTGAGTGGCGCATCGTGTAATTGAGGAAATCCGAGCGGATCGCGCTGCGCAATCTCGGGCGCCAGTGAATGAAGATCAGCGACATGAAAACATGGGCCAGCTCTCCGACGGTGAGGACGGCAAGCATCAATAGCAGCAGGTGAAGCGCCGGGGCGGGAAGGCCGTTTCCGGGCGTTGAGTGCTGGAGCACGTCGATCAGTTTTCCGAGAATAACAAAACAGATCGGAAAGCGCGTGTAATGAACAAGATCGATCGCAAGAAGTACGACCCATAGAATGGGATTCTTTCTCCAGACATACGCAAGGAAGGAAAGAAAGGTTCTTGGCAGAGGCCCTTTTGTCGCGGGCACGTCGAATTTATATAAATGCATAGGATTACGGATATCATAAATTCAGTAGGTTACATACGGGGTGCCCAAATTTATTGACTCTTGCCATAATGGATGCACAGATATCGGGGTAACAATAAAATTATGGAGTAAAAACATGTCTGATGCCGATAAAAACGTCCGCCATTTGCAGGCTGCTAAAAGTTTTGCCGAGGCCGCTGGCCATGCCGGATCCAGACTTGATATTGAAGAAGCTTATATTTTTGAGAAGTGCAGGGAAGAAGGTTTTGATGCGCTCGTAAAAATATCCCAAGGCGACGAGCATGGGTGTGAGGATTTCTATTATGGGCTGCGCGGTTCGCCGGGGCAAATCGCCGCCTCGTTTCATAATGAAAAATTAGATGAAATCAGCAAGGGTGTGGAATATCGCAGCATCAGTTATATAATTGATCTGCATGCGCCGATTGAGACGCAGCGCGCGTATATTTTAAATGGCGATGCTTTATTTATCAGCGGCACATCCGTCGCGCCAAGCCTTTATGAAGCCATGCAAGCAACTATTGATGTATTAGGCAAAGAGCGCGCAATAGATATTGCGGTTTCACAGCAGTTTCATAGTTTGCGGATTAACGAGGAAATACGAACGGCAGAACTGGCCGCTAACCTGAATTAAGAAAAAACCGGCCATCTGGCCGGTTTTTTATCGTGTGAATCTCCCCAATTTTTAAGCAGCGTCATCGATAAAATAACTCTGTAGTGGCGCGACATGGATATCCTGTGATTTCATCGCCCGGATCGCCTGAACGCCCGCGCGTGCCGCCGAGAGGACGGTGTAGTACGGAATCTTGTTCATTAGCGCGAGGCGACGGATGCTCATCGCGTCGGCGACGGCCTGCGGTCCTTTGGTTGTGTTGATGATAAATCCGACCTGGCCGTTGATGACAGCATCGGCGATATGCGGCTGGCCTTCCATGACCTTGTTGATACGCGTGACTTCAAGGCCCGCGTTTTTCAGATGTGCGGCGGTGCCGCCGGTCGCGATCAGGTTGAAGCCCATCTCCGCGAGATCCTTGGCGATCGGCACAAGCGTGTCTTTATCCGTGTTCTTGACGGAGAGGAACACGGTACCGCTGGTCGGCAGGATTGTGCCGGCACCAAGTTGCGATTTTGCGAAAGCTTGCGCGACGACCTTGTCGATACCCATGACTTCGCCCGTCGATTTCATCTCGGGCCCGAGGATCGGATCGACACCGGGGAAGCGGCTGAACGGGAAGACGGGAGCTTTAACGGCGACGTGATCCGAATTCATGCCGCGCAGCATTCCCTGTTCGCGGAAGACGTTGAGTTTTTCGCCGGCCATGATGCGGGCCGCGATTTTTGCCACCGGCACACCGGTGGCTTTCGCAACGAAAGGCACGGTGCGCGAGGCGCGCGGATTGACCTCTAAAATATAAATTTCCTGCTCGCCTGTTTCCTTGTTTTTCTTGACCGCGAACTGGACGTTCATCAGGCCCTTTATTTTCAGGGCTTTGGCGAGTTGTTCGGATTGTTTTTCAATCTGCTGAACTGTTTTGTATGGCAGAGAATGCGGTGGCAATACGCAGGCGCTGTCGCCCGAGTGAATGCCGGCTTCCTCAATATGCTCCATCACGCCTGAGACATAGACATCGCTGCCGTCGGACAGGACATCGACATCGATCTCGATCGCGTCATTGAGATAGCGGTCGAGAAGGACAGGGCTGTCACCCGACACGCGTACGGCGGTCGTGATGTATTTCTCAAGCGCTTCCATCGTGTGGACGATTTCCATGCCCTGACCGCCAAGAACATAAGACGGGCGGATGACGATAGGGAAGCCGAGCTCCTTGGCTTTTTCGATCGCTTCCTTGTCGGAGCGGGCGAGAGCGTTCGGCGGCTGTTTGAGTTTAAGCTTGTGCAGGAGTTTCTGGAAGCGTTCGCGGTCTTCGGCCATATCAAGCGCGTCCGGATCCGTGCCGAGAATTGGAATCCCGGCATCCATCAACGCCTTGGTCAGCAGAAGCGGCGTTTGTCCGCCAAGCTGGACGATCGCGCCCATGACCTGGCCTTTTTCGCTTTCGGCCTTGATGAGCTCGATCACATCTTCACCGGTCAGCGGTTCGAAATACAAACGGTCTGACGTGTCGTAATCGGTCGAAACGGTTTCAGGGTTACAGTTGACCATGATGGTTTCATAGCCTGCTTCCTTCAGCGCATAGGCTGCGTGAACACAGCAATAGTCAAACTCGATCCCTTGTCCGATACGGTTCGGCCCGCCGCCGAGGATGATGACTTTCTTGCGATCTGTCGGTTCGATCTCGCTATGCGCCGGGTTGATGCCGTCGCCTTCATAACAGCTATACATATAAGGCGTTGAAGACGGGATTTCCGCCGCGCAGGAGTCGACGCGCTTGTAAACTGGACGGACATTGTGTTTCCAGCGGGCCTTGCGCACCGCGCCTTCGGTCACGCCGACAAGTTTCGCGAGGCGTGCGTCGGCGAAGCCGAGTTTTTTAAGCGCAAGCCAGCCTTCGGGCGTGATCGGCAATCCGTTTTTCTTGATTTTCTTTTCCGTCTCGACGATGTGGTGAATACGCTCGAGATACCACGGGTCGTATTTCGTGATCGCGTGAACATCTTCGACGCTCAGCCCATGGCGGAAAGCTTGCGCGACATAGAGAATTCGTTGTGGTGTCGGTTTTGACAGCGCGGCGCGAATCTGGTCCGGGTGCGGCTCGGGGTGATTGTTCGTCGCCGTGCCGATATGGATATCGTCAAAGCCGGAAATGCCTTTCTCGAGAGAGCGCAGGGCTTTCTGGATGGATTCTTCAAAGGAACGGCCGAATGCCATGACTTCGCCCACGGATTTCATGGCGGTCGTCAGGCCGTTATCGGAGCCGCGGAATTTTTCAAACGCGAAGCGCGGAATTTTCGTGACGACATAGTCGATCGACGGTTCGAACGAAGCCGGTGTCCGGCCGTCGGTGATATCGTTTTTCAATTCATCGAGCGTATAGCCGATTGCGAGTTTCGCGGCGATTTTGGCGATCGGGAAGCCTGTGGCTTTCGATGCGAGCGCAGAAGAGCGCGAGACACGTGGGTTCATCTCGATGACGACCATGCGGCCGTCGGCGGGGTTCACTGCGAACTGTACATTCGAGCCGCCGGTTTCAACGCCGATCGCGCGCAGCACGTTGATCGAGGCATTGCGCATGATCTGATATTCTTTGTCGGTGAGCGTGAGGGCTGGTGCGACGGTGATGGAGTCGCCGGTATGAACGCCCATCGGGTCGAAATTTTCAATCGAGCAGATGATGATGCAATTGTCGTTTTTGTCGCGAACAACTTCCATTTCATATTCTTTCCAGCCAAGGACGGATTCCTCGACAAGAACTTCCGAAATAGGCGAGGCATCAAGGCCTTCGCGGACGATGCGTTCATATTCGTCCTTGTTATAGGCGATACCGCCGCCGGTTCCGGCGAGGGTGAAAGACGGGCGGATGATCGTCGGCAGGCCGATTTTCGGCAGCGCGTCGATCGCTTCCTGCAATGTTTTAACGACGATCGATTTCGGGCTTTCAAGACCGAGCGTGTCCATGACATCGCGGAATTTCTGGCGGTCTTCGGCTTTTTCTATCGCTTCCTGATTGGCACCGATGAGCTCGATATTCAGGCGTTTCAGCGTGCCGTTATTGGCAAGCGCCAGCGCGGTATTGAGCGCGGTCTGTCCGCCCATGGTCGGCAGTAGCGCGTCAGGTTTTTCTTTCTCGAGGATTTTCGCGACGACTTCCGGCGTGATCGGTTCGATATAAGTCGCGTCCGCCAAATTTGGATCGGTCATGATCGTCGCCGGGTTCGAATTCACAAGAACGACGCGATAGCCTTCTTCCTTCAGCGCCTTGCAGGCCTGGGTGCCGGAATAGTCGAACTCGCAGGCCTGGCCGATGACAATAGGGCCGGCTCCGATGATGCAGATGGATTTGATATCAGTGCGTTTAGGCATTAAGCGGCGACTTTCTTGTTTTTGGACTCTTTGATCATCTCGACAAATCTGCCGAAGAGGTAGTGGCTGTCTTGCGGGCCCGGGGAAGCTTCGGGGTGGTATTGGACTGAGAAGGCCGGTTTGTCGGTGACGCGCAGACCTTCATTCGAGCCATCGAAGAGCGAGACATGCGTGACTTCGACATTTTTTGGCAGCGTATCGGGCAGGACTTCGAAGCCGTGGTTTTGCGATGTGATTTCAACCTTGCCGGTATGAATGTCTTTGACCGGCTGGTTGGCGCCGCGATGGCCGAGATGCATCTTGCGGGTCGCGCCGCCGAGCGCGAGCGCGAGCATCTGGTGGCCGAGGCAGATGCCGAAGATCGGCATGTTCTTGGCGAGAAGGTCGCGGATGACTGGCACCGCGTATTTACCGGTTGCCGCCGGATCGCCCGGGCCGTTCGAGAGAAACACGCCGTCGGGTTTGTGCGCCATGATATCTTCAACGCTTGAGGTAGCCGGGACGACGGTGACTTTACAGCCCGATGCCGCGAGGCAGCGCAGGATATTGCGTTTCGCGCCGTAATCAACGGCAACTACATGGAATTCAGGATTTGCCTGTTTGCCGTAGCCTTCTTTTAAATCCCACAATGTTTCATCCCATGAATAGGTCTGGGTGCAGGAAACGCCCTTGGCGAGATCGAGACCGTCAAGACCCGGCCAGGCCTGCGCCTGTTTCAGTAAATCTTCGATATCGAATTTGCCGTCCGGTGCGTAAGCGATCACGCCATTCGGCGCGCCGCCGTCGCGGATGCGGCGGGTGAGGGCACGCGTGTCGATACCGGAAATGCCCGGCAGGTCGTAACTCTTCAGCCACTGGTCGAGATGTTTGCTGGTGCGCCAGTTCGACGGGTTGGTGATGTCTTCGCGCACAATCAGGCCGCAGGCCGCCGGATTGACGGTTTCGATATCTTCCGGATTGGTGCCGGTATTTCCGATATGCGGGAAAGTGAAAGTGATGATCTGCCCGGCATAGGACGGGTCGGTCAGGATTTCCTGGTACCCGGTCATCGAGGTATTAAAGCATATTTCGCCGACGCGGGAGGTTTCAGCCCCGAAACCACGGCCCCACAGGACGGTTCCGTCATTAAAAACAATGACTCCGGTTGCGTCTTTTGGCTGTTTGGGGATAGAAGGATTTGGGCTGGCTGACATGTTCTAGCGTCTCTTTTGTTATTAGGCACTAGAAAGCGATTTTAATAACGGTTATGCCATAGGAGTACAACAAGAAAGTTTACCATGACCAATAAGCGCACAGAAATTACCGAAGCCATGAAAACCGCCATGAAGGCGAAAGATGAGCTGACTTTATCCACAACCCGCCTGATCCTGTCCAAGATGAAGGATCTTGATATCGAGGACCGGGTCAAGGGCAATCAGGACGGTATCGGCGACAGCCAGATTCTCTCGATGCTGCAGGGGATGATCAAGCAGCGTCAGGAATCGGCGAAAGTATATATTGAAGGCAACCGCCCTGAACTGGCTGAAAAAGAAAATAATGAAATCAGCGTGATAGAGAAATTCCTTCCAAAACAGCTTTCGGATGCCGAGATCGAAAAAGTCGTCGCGGATATCATCGCAAAAGTCGGCGCGACCTCCGTCAAGGATATGGGCAAGATCATGGGAGAACTCAAAGCCAACTATGCGGGTCAGCTCGATATGGGCAAGGCCGGTGGCGTGATCAAGGCCAAGCTGGGCGGTTAAGGCCTCAATTCATTAAGCTCTTAAGACCCGGCTTATGGCCGGGTTTTTTTATGTTTGACAGGTATTTTTTCATAAAATATATGTGATTACATATTATGGAGAGTAAAATGTCATTGAAGCAAGCCATTACCCAAGCCCTCGAATTCGATCCTCAAAACCGCGATGCCAATCTGCGCAAGGAATTCTACGACGGCGAATTCAGGGCATTCATGGATACGGCCTATGATTATCTTCAAGCGGCGAAAAAACATATCTGCGGCCAATATGGGATCAGTCTTCGTTCGAAATGCATACAGGGCACTTTCGAGCCGGATGTTGTCAATTATGAAGATACGGTAGAGCTCATGGTAGAAATTCCGGAAGACGAAACCAAGCCGGGCCTTGCGGAAGGTGATGAAAGACAATTTATTTGTATTATGAAAGTTCTGTCGAGATCCGACCGTTTACCTGAAAACGATTCATGGAATGAGCAGCCTCTTGTCGAAGTATTCATGGGTGCTGGTGGCCATGGTTCAAAAAGACATATCACCCTGTCGGAGGCAAAAGATTTTTTCCTGGAAAAACTGAAAGTTTTCCTGTCCCCCGATGAGCTCGCCGCAGTCCAGAATGCAGTCGTTCCACGCGAAGCGCCGAAACCCGGTCGCCGTGTGCTCTCTTTTACTTAAATGAATAGATAATTGCGATTATAAAGGACCTGGGATAGATTTCTATCTCAGGTCTTTTGATATGAAGGGGGATATTCATGGTCAAATATATTCTGGTTTTCAGTTCCGTGTTTTTGCTCTGTGCGCAGGCGCATGCCGCCTGCGATGTCTACGGCAATTGCCCTGAAGAAGACGATCCGCTGCCTTCCATTTTTTCCCATCATAAAGATGTGAAAGATTCTGCGCCGGCGGATAATTCGGTACAGGATAATGTCCGCGACGATTATAAAAAGCATGAGGAAGTGACACGCACACTTGAAGGTGTCATGAGACTCGAGACAGATTCATCCGGCATGACAACGGGGTTCGCGAATGGGGAGCATGTTCGCACCTATACGAATAATATCGGGGTCACGATGGGGAAAATAGGGAATGACCGGGTCAGAACCTATACCGATACGCTCGGAAATATATCGGGAACGGTCGGCGATGAGCGGGTCCGCCTGCATCAGAACAGCCTTGGCGGGGTGTCGGGCACGATCGGCGACGAGCATGTCAGTTGCTATACCAACAGCATCGGTATGACCAATTGCCATTAATAAGTACAATCTAATATAATATTTTTTCTTGCCTAGTCGGAGGCCTCTCATTAGAAATTATGAAAATCTATAATGAGTTAGGTGGTTTCAATGAGTAAGATAAGAGACGATTTCATGAATTCCGATCAATTTCCGGTCGCCAGAAAATCTTCAGATCATGACGATTTCCATGGGACCATCGTTTACGATCCTTACCGCTGGATGGAAAATCTCGAAGATCCTGCCGTCAGGGACTGGGCGACGGCACAGGATGCTCGCGCGCAAAAATTCCTCAATCAAAGCGATGTACGCGAGACTGTCGCGAAGAAAATTGAATCCGTTCTCTCTTATGAAACTGAGAGCCTGCCGACGCGATACGGCGATCACTGGTTCGTTTCTTATAATGATGGCGAGATGCAGCAAGCCGTTCTGGCGAGACGTGATACGCCGCTGGGCCCGTCGCAGATAGTTCTCAATCCAAACGAATGGTCCGAAAAAGGCACGTCTTCACTGCAAAACTATGCAATCAATAAAGACGCGACATTACTGGCTTTCGCAAAATCCGATGGCGGTACCGATGTATCGACGGTCAATATTATCGACTTGCGGACAGGAGAAACGCTTGAAGATAAAATTGAGAATACGCGTTGGCCCAATTTTATCTGGAAAGACTCTGAAGGCTTTTTCTACCAGACCATGATGGAAGACGGTACCAAGAGAGGCGTGATCAAATATCATGCACTGGGTACGTCATCGGAAAATGATAAAACGATTTTCCTGCCCGAAGAAGATTCCGCTCAGACTTATCCTTTTGAGGCTGATACCGTTGGTCGCGGCTGGATTAAAACTGCCATTGGAACCAATAAGAATAACGGTCTGTGGGTTTTTGACCTTGATGGCGCAACGCCGCCGCGGGAGATATTCAAACACAGCGTCGCCCATATTTCGGTCATAGGTGAGATTGGCGATACGATCTATGCCAGCACGTCATTCGGTGCGGATAGAAAAAGAATTGTAAAATTCGATATCAATAATCCCGACCCGCAAAACTGGGAAACGATCGTGCCCGAGCATGATGAAGATCTTGTTTCGTCTGCGTTCGTTCATCGCGGGAAATTATATATGTCCTACCTGTCAGATTGTGCAAGCCGGGTTGAGATACTGGATCTGCAGGGCAAAAAAATAAAAGATCTGGATGTTCCTGAGAGGTCGATCATCAGCTATGGTGATGTGAAAGAAGATCAATCCGATATTTATTTCTCGGTTAGAAATTATCTGGCACCGGGCACATCCTATCGTCTGGATACAGATACTGGAGAAGTGCATCTGCACCGTAAGAGCAAGTGTGCCGTCAATCTTGATGGCTGCATCGTTGAGCGATTGTCCGCGACATCGAAAGACGGCACGCAAGTGCCGATGACGGTGATAAGACGCGCGGACGTGCTTTTGGATGGCTCCGCCGCGCTGTGTCTTTACGGATATGGCGGTTTTAATATTTCCATTTTACCGGAATTCAACTTTACGAAATGGGCATGGGTCAATGCAGGTGGTATTTTTGTAGAGACGAATTTACGTGGTGGCGGAGAATTCGGCGATGAATGGTGCAATCAGGGCAAGCTTCACAACAAGCAGAATGTGTTCGATGATTATGTGGCCTGTGCCGAACATCTGATCGAGAAAAAATATACGTCATCCGAACGGCTGATGAGTTACGGCGGCAGCAATGGCGGATTATTGACGCTGACATCGATGATCCAGCGCCCCGAGTTATTCGGCTCGGTTTTCTCGGCGGTGCCGGTCACCGACATGCTGCGCTTCATGGTGCCGACGCGCGGCAGGTACTGGATTTCCGATTACGGCGATCCGCAGACCAAGGCGGACGATTTCGACGTGTCGATGAAATATTCACCGCTGCATACTGTCAAAGCCGGAGCGATATATCCGCCGTGTCTGATTATGACGGCGCATGGAGATGACAGGGTCGTGCCGTGGCATTCTTATAAAAT
>JBEHYB010000062.1:0-15604 GCA_048498395.1 Pseudomonadota bacterium | reverse complement strand
GGATTCGCGGACTGGGAAGTCGATGCTTCCGTCGCGACAGAGCGCACTAGTTGCGCATTAGAGATGGAAGCGTTAATGGCTTCTATCATGGTTTTCTAACCCTACCCTAAGTGGTGATTAATTCTCTATCACACACGTTCCCTTAGTATTACTCTACCTGAAAACGCAACCCCTGTCAAAGTTTTTTGAAACTTTAATATAAAAAATCCAAGTAATTCAATATGATTACTTAGCAAATGTTACGAATATATGGGGTTTTACTATTAACTTTTAAGTAATACTTCTTAAAAAACTGTAAATTATTCCTACCCCTGCCTTCAATACCAATAGCAACTTTCCCATAATATGAGCTAACCCATTGGAATCTGATATTTTTCCGCAAGTTCTGTAGTAATATTAGTTAAAATTTGATATCATATAAAAAAAGAAATTAATGACATGGGCGCCCGGAATAATAGACTTTCTGCCATAACTACGGATCTGTAGAAAATCTCAAAAGCGCCTATCTTTTTAATTTCCCCCTTTCGTTTTCCTCGAAAGGGCCAAAGGGACTTTAAGCGGACTTGATACGGGGACTGGAGATACACGCGTGAACAATTTTCTGGAGACATTAAAAAAACTAGGGCCAGCCCGCCTGAGCCTTATGGGCGCGGTGTTGCTTGGCCTGCTGATGTTTTTCGTTTTCGTCTCGATGCGCGTGTCCACACCGGAAATGAAAATGCTCTACAACGACATGTCTGTCGAAGATGCATCATCCGTCGCCGCCAAGCTCGAAGAGCTGAAAATCCCATACGAAGTCAGCAATGACAGCTCGAAGGTGATGGTGCCCGGCAAGGATGTCGGCCGCGCGCGTATGCTGCTCGCACAGGAAGGCCTACCGAATGGCGGCTCGATGGGCTACGAGATTTTCGACAAGCAATCGAATTTCGGCACAACGAATTTCGTCCAGAACATCAACCAGGTCCGCGCGCTCGAAGGCGAACTGGCCCGCACGATTTCATCGCTCGACAATGTCAAATCCGCTCGCGTTCATCTTGTGTTGCCACAGCGCGAACTCTTCAGCCGTGAAGAACGCCAGTCGACCGCCAGCGTCTTTCTTCAGTTGAAAGGCAAACGCCCTCTCGATCAGGATCAGGTTCAGGGCATTCAATCCCTCATCGCGTCTGCCGTGCCGAACCTGAAACCGAAAGATGTTTCGATCGTCGATAGTCATGGCGTGCTGCTGGCGCGCGGCGGCGAAGACGACGGCACAGGCCTGTCCAACAAAGCCGAAACGATGCGCCAGGATTACGAACGCCGTATGGCGGATACGATCGAAAGCCTCGTCGGACGCACTGTTGGCCAGGGCAGCGTCCGCGCGACCGTCACCGCCGATCTCAATTTCGATCGCGTCGTACAAAACGAGGAAATTTACGACCCTGCAAGCCAGGTTGTACGCTCGACACAGACTTCCGAAGAATCCAACAAGGAAACCGAAGCCGGGTCTGAGAATGTTTCGGTCGACAATAACCTCCCGGCGGGCGGCAATAATCTTTTAGGTGGCGCGACAGGTCCCCAGTCGAACAGCAATAAAACCGACGAGACCACCAATTACGAAATCAGCAAGACCACGCGTAACCTTGTCCGTGAAACCGGCGACGTGAAAAAACTTTCAGTGGCTGTCATGCTCGACGGCACGTACACGACGGACAAAGACGGCAAGAAAACATACCAGCCGCGCAGCAAGGAAGAAATCGACCGCATCACCGCCCTGATTAAATCCGCGATCGGTTTCAACGAAGAACGCGGCGACAAGATCGAAGTCGCTAACCTGCAATTCGCCGAAATTTCCACCGAGCCTGAAGATGACCGCGCGAAACTCTTCGGCTTTGAACGTTCCGACATCATCGATGCCGTCGAAGTCATCACTGTCGCCATCATGATCGTGCTGGTTGTGCTGCTCGTGCTGCAACCGATGGTCGGCCGCCTGCTCGCGACCGACGGTCCCATAGGCCGCCCCGAAGACGATATGGGCTCCGATCAGGCGCTCCTGCCCGGCATGCCCGCGCAGGCAGCCCTCGCCGGCCCGTCCGGATATCAGAGCAATTACGAATCTCCTGAACTGGCGGACGAACCCGACAGCATGATAGACGTTCAGAAAGTCGAAGGCCGCGTCAAAGCCTCGTCCCTCAAGAAAGTCGAAGACATCATCGCCGCCTATCCGGAAGAAACCGTTTCCGTCCTGCGTAACTGGATGACCACTGAAAGCTGATAAGGAATTCGTCACTTGGCTATGCGTTTACGTGAAGATTACAGGACATTAACCGGCACCGAGAAAACGGCGATCTTCATGCTGTCTCTGGGCGAGGACCACACCGCCAAGCTTTTCCAGCACATGAACGAGGAAGAGATCATGGAAGTGTCGCAGACGATGGCGACACTCGGTAAGGTCAGCTCGTCGGTCGTCGAACGCCTCTTCATCGAATTCGCCGAACAGATGACATCGACCAACGCGCTGATCGGTACGATGGATTCCACCGAACGCCTCCTCGCCAAGGCCGGGATGAGCAAGGATAAAGTCAGCGCAATCATGGAGGAAATCCGTGGTCCCGCCGGCCGTAACATGTGGGAAAAACTCGGCAACGTGAACGAAGAAGTTCTGGCCAACTTCCTGCAGAAGGAATACCCGCAGACCGTCGCCGTCGTCCTTTCCAAGATTTCAACTGAACACGCAGCCCGCGTCCTTGCGATGCTGCCCGACAATTTCGCAATCGAGGTCATCCACCGCATGCTGCGCATGGAAGCGATCCAGAAGGAAGTGCTGGACGATGTCGAACGCACGCTCAGAGTCGAGTTCATGGCCAACCTCGCCCGCACCTCGCGCCGCGACTCTCACGAACTTATGGCCGAGATTTTCAACAATCTCGAACGCGCCGTCGAAGGCCGCATCATGCAGCAGCTCGAACAGAGCGCGCCGGACTCAGCCGAGAAGATCCGTTCACTCATGTTCACCTTCGAAGATCTTGGCAAGCTGGACGGCACCTCCATCCAGACGATTATCCGCGCCGTCGACAAAGACAAACTGCCGCTCGCGCTCAAAGGCGCATCGGAAACGCTCAAGGACCTGTTCTTCGGCAATATGTCGGAGCGTGCGGCGAAGATCATGAAAGAAGACATGGGCTCTATGGGCCCTGTCCGCCTCAAGGATGTCGAAGAATCACAACAATACGTCGTCAACGTCGCCAAAGACCTCGAGTCACGCGGCGAAATCGTCCTTGCCAAAGGCAATAATACAGAAGATGCGATGGTCTTTTGATGAGTACAAACAAAGAGCGCAGATTCCTTTTTGACAATAATAACTTCGATCTGCCCGACGTTGAGCCTGAACCAGAAATTGTGATCGAACCGCCGCCGATGTTCACGCTCGAGGAGCTCGGCATCGCGCGCGACGAAGCCTTCGCCAAAGGCCGCGCAAAAGGTCTTGATGAAGCGCGCGTCAGCCGCGAACAATATCTCGCCGAACAGGCGGAGCGCATCGCGCAGGAACTGAAATTTCTCACCGGGGCTGAAAGCTACCGCGCTGCCGTTTACGAACGCGAAGCCGTCGCCCTCACCGAAACGATTTTCAAAACACTCTACCCGTTCTTCACCGAGCGCGAAGGGCTCGAAGAGATCAAGGCTGTGATCGCGCAAGTAATCGCCAACCAGCCCGAGCAATCCTCGATCGTGGTCGAGCTGCCGGCAGAAGATTCGGACGCGATCCAGTCCCATTTCGCGCAAAACCCGGATATCGATCCCGGGAAAATCTCGTTCAAGGCCGTGCCGAATCTGGCCCGCGCCTCCTGCCGCCTGTCATGGAAAGACGGCGGTGCCTTGCGCGACCACCAGATCATTGCCGATGAAATCCTCAAAACCCTGCAATCCTCGATGGGCCCCGCCCATTCCACCACCGGGCCTGCGACAGATACGGTCTCTGCGGACACGACTGCCGCTCTTGCCAAGGATGACGAAAAAGACGAGACTGAACCTGATTCACAAGGAGATTAACCATGGCCCCAGATGAAGCGAACAAAGCCGATCTCAATTTAGATGAAATTGAAGATCATAATGTTTCGACAGAGGACGACAATCCTTATGCGCCGGGCGAAGCCATGGCGAACGATGTGAACGCCATTTACGATATTCCCGTGCAGATTTCCGCCGTGCTCGGCCGCTCGACCATGAAAGTGTCGCAATTGCTGAAACTGGGCCGGGGTGCGGTTGTTGAACTGGACCGCAAAGTCGGTGAAGCCATCGATATTTACGTCAATAACCGCCTGGTTGCCCGTGGCGAGGTCGTCGTCGTTGAAGATCGCCTTGGCGTGACAATGACAGAGATTGTCAAATCCGATCAGGGTTAATAGACTGGGTTGGCAATTCTCTTATATATAGTCAGGTAAATTTCTCATGCGTTTAATGATCATCGGTCAGCTGGAAGGATATATCTCCGCTGCAGGCAAGATAGCCCTGCAACGCGGCGCGAAGGTCATTCATTGCGAAGACACGGAAACGGCGCTTGGCGCCCTGCGTAATGCCAAGGGTGCCGATGTCATCATGATCGATGTCAAACAAAAGATCGGCGCGTTTATCGAAGCCCTGAAGCTCGAGCGTATTTTCGTGCCCGTTGTCGCCTGCGGGATCGGCACCGATGCGCAGACCGCCGTCAAAGCCATTCAGGCCGGAGCCAAGGAATATGTGCCCCTGCCGCCGGATGCCGAACTGATCGCGGCCATCCTCGAAGCCGTCACTCAAGATTCAAATACGATGATCGCCAACGACCCGGCGATGAAAGCGGTCGTCGCCGTCGCCGACAAGGTCGCACCATCCGAAGCCACGATCCTCATCACCGGTGAATCGGGCACGGGTAAAGAAGTGATGTCTGCCTATATTCATCGCAAATCAAAACGCGCGAACGGACCTTTCATCGCGCTTAACTGCGCGGCCATTCCCGAAAGCCTCCTGGAATCCGAACTGTTCGGCCATGAGAAAGGCGCGTTTACCGGTGCCGTTTCGCGCCGTCTGGGTAAATTCGAGGAAGCCAGCGGCGGCACGCTGCTGCTTGACGAAGTGTCCGAAATGCACCCGATGTTGCAGGCAAAACTCCTGCGCGCAATTCAGGAACGCGAAATTACCCGCATCGGCACCAACGATGCCATCAAGGTCGATGTGCGCATTATCGCGACATCAAACCGCAATCTGGAAGAATCCGTCGCCAAGGGCGAATTCCGTGAAGATCTTTATTTCCGCCTGAACGTCGTCAATATTCGCCTGCCCGCCTTGCGCGAACGCAAGGCCGATATCGTGCCGCTCGCCCAGTTCTTTATCGATAAATATTCCGAACTGAATGCGATCGCAAAAAAACCTTTGTCAGCCGACGCAAAGACGAAAGTCCAGAACCATCACTGGCGCGGTAATATCCGCGAACTTGAAAACACCATGCACCGCGCGGTGCTCGTCTCGATGGAAAACGAAGTCGAAGCTTCGGCGATCAACATCCAGGGCAGCATGGCCCAGGCCGCCGCCCCCACGGCAACCAGGGCTCCCGATCCGGCCGGCGTTTCGAGCGCCGCTGCCGCCCCTGCCGTCCAGAACCCGGGCGGTGTCGAGAATCTCGTCGGCCGCACCATTGCCGATGTCGAACGCGACATGATCATCAACACCCTCGATCATACGCTCGGCAACCGCACCCATGCAGCGAATATCCTTGGTATTTCAATCAGAACACTGAGAAACAAGCTCGCCCAGTACAAGGACGAAGGCCTCGACATCCCCGAAGCCAGTTAACCTTTATTAACGCCTAATCCCTTCTCACAGCTTACCTTTGACATAATAACGCCATTGTGATACAAATCTTCCCCAATAGAGGAAGATAAACATGACTGCGTACAAGCCAAAAAGGCGCGCTTTTATAAAATCCGAAAAAGAGCTGCAGACTCTTAGGGATAAAGGCATCAATCCACAATCGCGCGCACGCGTCATCGAATCCGATCTAAAAATTTACGAGCCCTACCTCACCCAGCTCGCGCGCAATTTAAAAATTCCCGGCGTGAACCGAAAAGATGTCGCGGGCGGTGTTCTGCGCCTCAAGGATATTTTCCGCGCACAGGCCGAACGTACAGGTTCCTATCTCGCGCTGCAGATGAAAGTCGGCGGTTACGACCTGATGGCGCACTGGATGAACAAAAACAGGCACCATAATTATTTTGAACCCATCTCGTCGGATACTTTCCTGCGCATGGGTTTTATCCAGGCCGCCAACACGGGTGAACGTACCAGATATTCAATGCCCGTACTGGGCCTGGAAGACAAGCAACTCAAAAGAATCAAAAACTATAAACCGCAAGTCCTGATCGCGGCGCTGGAAGACCTGCTGACCTATACCAATCACGATCTTCTGCACCACATCACGTCCGACGGACTGAACAAGAATATTTCAATGCACGATCGCTTCACTAAAGGTCATCAGATAAATGAATTCTGGAAGAATTTCACAGTTCCTCCTGAGAATTCAAGAGGTGTAAATTACGAGAATTATCTCCTGAGAGCCCAGGCGGCCCTCTTCCATCGTGTCTGCAAATCCGATCCTTCTTTCAAATCCGGTTATTTCGCGACGATGGATACGTTCTTCGGTGAACTGGAAAGAATCTGTGGCGAGATGCGCGTTAAAGCCGAAACCCTGCCACCCGCCCATGTCGAGTCCGAAAAAGAGAACATAAAAGAACTCGCCAACTATCTGGGCGAAGCCGCGCTGTTCAGCATGATGCGCCTCTTCCCGGTCATGAGCCGCGAAGTCGGGAAATATATCCGCAGAAGAGAAGAGATTATTACAGCGGAAAAACCGCCGGTTCCTTTCCAGATGGAATGCAAAATCGAACACGTGCAGAATAAATATATGCATTATCATCAAAACCTGAACGAACAGGTTAAAAACGCCTGCGAAGGCTGGTCGAAAAGCTGGGATAAACGGGTCACTCAGGAAATGATCGATGCCGCCGCTGCCGATACCGACGAAACGACTCAATATAGAAATGAAAAAATAAATGAATTCCGCCTGCGTTTTAAAGATATGCAGACCAATGAGAGCAATACGGATTGCCTTTATGAGCTTCGACTATCCATGGAAAGATATGGCATGAAGCTGACGATCCTCGATGAAACCGGCACCAAAACCGTCGAGGAAATGGAAAACATGCTGCACGACCTCAAGCAACATGAAAGAATTCGCGAGGCCCGCCGACTTTTCCATGAATTCGAGACTGACACAACCGTGATGAAGTTCAGGGAAATTCTCGACAGGATTGCGAATATACGCCGAAATCTCAACATAGTCGGCGTATCTGCCGTTATGCTCGACCCGACAAATGCAAGTAGCTGGGAAGAGATGGAAGACCGCATCGAGGCGGCCAAGGTGAAAGCCCATCTTCGCAAGGCGCATTTTGAATTCGCCAAACTCGAAAACGATGCAGAAATGGACAGCGTCGGCACACTCGAACGTACGATCACGGAAATCTATAACCAGTTGAAAGCCGCCGATCTCGATGCCGCGGCGCTTGATGAAACCGGCATGTCTTCGAAAGAAGAGATGGAATTGCGTATCGCCTTAGCCAAAAAACGTCTGGAAGGCACCTTTGATGCCCCCTCTCAAAATCAGAATTCATTCGCCAGAATGGTGAATGAGGGTTCTATTGAGATTCAACCGATACAGGATTTCATACGCTCATATGAAAGCTTATTCCAAGAAACCCTTACCCCGCGCTGACTTCAGGAACCAATTATGACTGCGTCCCCCTCTCCACGTACCTTTATCCAGTCTGACGAAGACATCATGCGCTTTATGAATGAAGGGCTGGATGCCGATACGCGCGGCGCGCTGATCGAGCGAGATCTCGAAGCTTATGAACCCATCCTCCGCGCGCTCGCGCAGACGGCGAAGATACCCGGCGCGGCTTCTATCGATATCGCGGACGGTGTCGCGCGTCTCAAGGATATTTTCCGCGCGCAGGCCACCCGTACAGGCTCTTATCTGTCCTATCGTTTCAAAGTGGCCTCTACCGATCAGGTATTTACGTCGACACCGGCGCGCAGACGCGGATTTTTCCACCAGCCGGTCACGTCCATTCACATGATATGGATGGGCTTTCTTCGTGATTCAAAACCGGGACAGGCGCAAAAACATTCCCTGCCGTTTATCGGGCTTGAGGAACGGTTGCTCGATACGCTCAGATCCTTTAACTCCGACATCCTGATCGGCGCGCTCGAAGACCTGTTCACCTATACCAATCACGACCCTTTGCACCATATTACGTCCGATATACTCAACCCGGTCATCTCACAGAAGAACAGTCATCTGGGCATCGGCGAAATCTCGAAATTCGCGGAAAAATTCTCAAAGCCGGAAAAAGGCACCGTCAGCGACCTGTATGAAAATTTCATGCTGCGCAGCCAGGCGAAACTCTTCCATATCGCCTGCGCCGACGACCCGTCATACGGGGAAAAATATTTCGCCCTTCTCGATACATTCTTCAATGAACTGAGCCGCATCCGCGATGAAATGTTTGCGCCGGACAACACGGAAAAAATGGCGATAGAATTTCCCGATTATCACCGCCATTATATGAAGACGCTGACCTGTTTCGGCGAAGCCGCGCTTTACAGCACGATGCGCCTCTATCCGGTCAAAAGCCCGGAAATGGCACCCTATTACGCGCGGTTGCAGAACATTCTCTCACGCAACGAAATCTGCGCGCCCGGCGAGATCAAGAAAAAAATACTGGCGCGCCAGGATGAATTCCTCACCTTCCACGACGAGCTCGCGCGCCAGACAGAGGCCGTCTATTACAAATCGTCTTTCGCCACGCTGAAGGAAGACAAGGCCTTACGTCAGAAAATGATCAATGCCGTCGCACAGGATACTGACGACGACATCATCTATAGAGCCGAGCGGATAGAACATTACCGCGCCCTGTTCGAAGAGTTTGAAAAATCCGCAGGCGAAATATACGCCGACGATACAATGACGGAAATCAAGGAAGGCCTCTGGGATCTCGGGCTGGATATCGAACTTCTCGACAGGACCGGCCTGGCCACCAGACAGGAAACGCTCGCCCGGATCAATGCCGCGTCTAACACTTATCGTCTGGCCCAGGCCGGCTTTATCCTCAAGGATCTTGAAGATACCAAGCGCACAGACGCACCCAAGAGCATCGAAGGCATAATCCAGGACCTGCGCGATTATCTTGAACAGGCCGGCGCGCCTCTCTCAATTCTCGACGAAACAGGCGAAAGCTCGAATGAACAGATAGAAGACCGCATCGAGCGCGCCCGCTATCAGAAGCACCTGCTCAGCGCGCGCGCCAAATTCAACAGTCTGGAAGACTGCGCAACCGATCCGTTTTTCCAGCCCCAGCATCTCAATATGACGATACAATCAATGCGCACCCATATGGCGCTGATTGAGGAGCCATTATCCCGTCTCGACCCGTCAGGCGAGAGCACCGTCTACGACATCGAACTGAAACTGAACGAATTTCTAAAGATCAAGATGGAGCATTCACCGAAAGAACCAGAACTGCAAATGGCGACGAACGCCGTTTTCAGCGCACTGAACGCGGCCTACAACTAGGCCGGGATTAGCTGTAGTTGAATGGCATCAATTCTTCGACCAGTCTGTTGGCCGCGGCTTCGAGCACGCCTTTAAAACCTTCCTTAGGCGCGACATAGTCGATCTGATGGCCGATATCGCTTCTTTTGAAAATGGCCTTGAGCTCGTCGACACTCTCGGCAACATGCACCGTTTTCTCGCGGCTGTCCCACACAGTGCATCTGCTCGCGTCGAACGCCCTGCGGAACGTGATCTTCGATCCCCACACGATGCCGTCTTGTGTCGTTTCCTTGACCGCTTCGACCCTGATCGGCGTGCATTTTTCGCCGTCATAGGTTTCGAAAATCCGCACCGGACGGCCCGTGTTTTTCTCGTTGATGATCACGGATTTAACTTTGCCGCTATTGTCGTTTCCAGTTGTGAATGCCATACGCAGTAACCTTTATAATGTTAAATGATTTCGAGTGTCTGGTCTTTATTGAGCATAGCACGCAATATCACGCCAAGCCCACGCTTGACCGGCGGCACATCAAGTCCTGCCTGCCTGAAAATCTTGCACAGGGATTCAGGCGATTCCGTCAGGCGGTAAGTCTGCACCAGCGCCGGAGCCTTGCTCATCGTGCGTGAAGTCGGCTGGTTCTGTTTTGTCTGGACCTCGGAACGCGCGCCGTCCGGCGCGCCGGTCACGTCCTTGATAAACACCGTGCGCTTGTCCATGTCCGGCATCTTGACGAGACCGGTCGTCACCAGATGGTTATCCGCGCGGTTGAAGCGCGAGCGGACATCGATCGTCACCTGCTCGCCGCTGGTGAGCGTCGCTTCGATATAGTTGAATGAGTTATTTTGTTGATACACAGCCATCTTATTAGTCTTTCTTTTTGTTTTTTAATTTGGCGTGGGTATAACGGGTCCGGTCCCGCTTGTCAATTGCTTATGAAAAACAATTGATTTTTTATTTTTTAGCATTCTTAAGGTAGACTTATTAGTAGATGCCTCCACCGAACGCCCCATCAGGTATTTCCAATCCAAAATCCGCCATGAATGTCCTTCTGCGCGGGGATTTCGCGTTGGCGCTCGGTATCGTTATCATCCTGATGTTTATGATGGTTCCGATGCCGCCGGCGATTGTCGATATGGGCCTCGCCATTTCCATCACCCTGTCGATGATGGTTTTGATGATCACGCTCTTCATCAAGAAGCCGCTCGAATTCTCGACCTTCCCGACCATACTTTTAATCACGACAGCCATGCGCCTGGGTCTTAACATCACCTCGACGCGCCTCATCCTGTCCGAAGGCCAGAACGGCAAGGATGCCGCCGGCCACGTGATCGAAGCTTTCGGAACATTTATGATCCGCGACAACTATGTCGTAGGCGCGATCGTCTTCTCTATTCTCGTGATCGTAAACTTTATCGTTATCACCAAGGGTTCGGGCCGTATCGCCGAGGTTGCTGCGCGTTTCAGCTTGGACGCGATGCCGGGCAAGCAGATGGCAATTGATAGCGATATGTCAGCCGGTCTTATCACCGAAGACGAAGCCAAAACCAAACGCTCGGAACTGCAACAGGAAAGCAGCTTCTTCGGAGCCATGGACGGTGCGGCGAAATTCGTGCGCGGTGACGCGATCGCCGGACTCCTCATCGTCTTCATCAATCTGATCGGCGGTATCATCATCGGCTCGGCCGCGCATGATCTCTCGCTTGCTGAATCCGCCGCGACCTATACCGTGCTCTCGATCGGTGACGGCCTTGTCTCGCAGATCCCTGCGCTGATCGTCTCGGTCGCCGCCGGTCTTCTCGTCTCCAAGGCCGGTGTCGAAGGTTCCGCCGACGAAGCGCTGATGGACCAGTTCAGCCGCTACCCGCGCGCGCTCGCCATGTCGTCTGGCCTGATCCTCGCTTTCGGCATGATCCCCGGCATGCCGCTCATTCCTTTTATGATCCTCGCGAGCGTCACCGGCTTTATCGCCGATCAATCCTTCAAACGCGACGAGATAGAGAAAGAACAGAAAATCAGCGAGCAGCTGGCGATCACCAGCGCGGCCAAACCCGCCGAGGAACCGATCGCGAAATCTTTGGCGATGGATACGATCCGCCTCGAGCTCGGCTATGCGCTCCTGCCGCTCGTGCAGGGTGAAGCCGGCATCCGCCTGCCCGACCAGATCAAGGGTCTGCGCCGTCAATTGGCGGAAGACATGGGCTATATTCTTCCCGCCGTACGCATTCAGGACAATCTTCAGTTACCCGCAAACACTTATACTGTCCGCATCAAGGAAATCGAAGCCGGTCGCGGCGAGGTCCGCCCCAATATGCTGATGTGCATGGACCCGGCGGGTGAGCCGATCGCACTGCCGGGCGAAAGCACGGTTGAGCCTACTTTTGGTTTACCAGCAATGTGGATTGATGAGAGATACCGCGAAGAAGCGCATTTCAAAGGCTACACGGTTGTCGACACCTCGACCGTCGTCACGACGCATATTACCGAGATCATCAAGGACAATATGGCCGATCTGCTCTCCTATACGGAAGCCCAGCGCCTGCTCAATGAAATGCCCGCCGAGTATCAGAAACTCGTCTCCGATGTCGTGCCGTCGCAGATCACGGTCGGCGGACTTCAGCGCGTCCTGCAAAACCTCGTTTCCGAACGCGTCTCGATCCGCGACCTGCCGACCATTCTCGAAGGCATCGCCGAAGCGACGACCTACACGAAGAATGTGGGCCTCATTACCGAACATGTCCGCGCCCGCCTGGCCCGCCAGATCTGCGAAGCCAATCTGAATATTCACGGCCACGTACCGCTGATCACGCTCTCCCCACGCTGGGAACAGGCTTTTATCGATTCACTTGTCGGCGACCGCGAAGACAAACAGCTCGCCATGGCCCCATCGATCCTGCAGGAATTCATCACCAATGTCCGCGCGGTGTTTGACAAATTCGCGGCCAGCGGTGAAAGCCCGGTCCTTCTCACCTCGCCGGGCATTCGCCCTTATGTGCGCTCGGTGATCGAACGCTTCCGCCCGGCGACCGTCGTCATGTCGCAGAATGAAATCCATCCCAAGGCGCGCATTAAAACGCTCGGGAATGTCTAAAAGTTGACATAATTTTCGTTGTTATTTATAGATGGATTAACTGAGTAAATAAGGAGACGGCAATGGTAACGAATGCTTATGAAGAGCGACGCTTAAAAACAATAGCGGAAATAAAAAAGCAATTTGGTGAAAACGGCCAGGGCGGCTGGACACCGGAAACTTATAAAAAAAGCACCGCTCCTGCTTCCGTCACCAACAGGCCTGACACCAATACCCTCTACCATTCCTCAGTCCCGCAACTGCGCGGTGCCAGAATATCCGTCGGCGAAGGCTGCAGCTGGAACCGCGGCTTTAAATACGAATAAGATTTCTCGTGGCAACGTCAGATTTAACCCCATCTCTGTCATCCCGGACTTGATCCGGGATCCAGATAGTACGAACCCGCTGGATACCGGCTTTCGCCGGTATGACACTGAACCATCCCGCGCTGCCGCATATAAAAACCGGGGACAAACGCTGTCTTTTCGGGGAACTCTTCTTATTCTCTGTTACCATGAAAAATCGACTCGCGTCGCATCGAAATGGGTTACAGGAAAGAACATTGAATTTATCACTGTGTCAGGCCTGGAACAGGCCCCGCTCTTTTGACTTCCTGAACGGACTGACATTCCGTCTGGACGAAACCGCCAGCACCGAAGAACGCGGCATCGAATTCGCGCAATCGCTCAAAGCCGCGCTCAATGACAATCCGGATCTTTTCAAAAATTACTCGAACGAGAAAATCGCCGATGTGCTCTCGCTCCTCAACAAAACCACGCCCGACGATGCCACGCTGATCGCGCTTTACGCCGCTTACGATCCCGACCGCGACCATGAATTCAGCGCGTGGGAACTTGGCAAGCGCATCGAATTTTTAAAAGCACTCGATACGGATCCAACCATCAAATCGATTACCGATGACTGGACCTCGCCGGATCACTGTCCTTCCATCGCGGACAAGGAATATCTCGCCGCCTACCAGCATAATTTGCAGGCACAGATTTACGGCTTCGAAGCCGGTCATACGCAGGCCTACGATAAAGCCCCGACCGGCGAACCGGGTAAACAGAATATCTGGTCGGCCAGCTATTCGCGCGAAGACCACACGCTGTTTTTCAACACCCATGCACCGCTTCCGGGCGAAACCATCAAATGCACCTTTCAGATGGACAGTCATGATTTTCAAAGCACCATCGCCCACGACACTGATCATGTCAGCCAGGACGATATAGCTTCGCGCTTCATGAAAATGCGCGAGGAAGAAATCGCCATGAGCCATCTCGGCGCGGACGAGCTGAAACGCCACATGGAACGCTGGGTAGAGGAAAATCTTTACGGCGGCATGAAAAATGAGATCAATCAAATGTTAATGTACAGCGAGGAAATGCGCTCCTTCGCCCGGATCATGCATTACAGCGTCTATGGCGATTACTATCTGAGCCAGCGTTACGCCAGTGGCGATCCGCGCCCGGGCATCACGTTCGACATTTATAAAACCAATCCGTCGGAAAACCGGACGTTCAAATTCCAGTGCGATGTCGAATGCTTCCTCGGTGCCGACGCGGCAGGCCGCGCGCGCATCCTGCACGATCTCGAAGACAGGCGGCAACAGCACCTCGCCTGCATACCGGCAGAGCAGCGGCAATTGCCGCACCCGGCCCTCGCCTACGCGGCTGAATAGCAGCTAAACATCTGTTCAGATTCATCCTTCAGGCCGTTTATTAACGACACTGCCCCTATCTTAACTTTTCATTAAGATTTCGCGTGTCACGCTTGAATCTCTCATGTATATTAAAACGAATCGAGTTCCGGTTATCAGATCATGCGACTAAAGTCGTTTTATGCAAAAACAATGACAGAGGCTATGCAGCTTGTTCGGGAGTCCCTTGGCGAAGATGCTATCATCATCGCAACGCGTGAAGAACAAGGCGGCAAATCCGTCCGTGTAACAGCGGCTGTCGAAGAGCAAAAAGATATCGCCTTTGACCTGAACAAAGGCGCGACTGCTGACGACTGGCTGCAATACGACGACGAAGAGAATAACGACGACAACCTTTCAGAAGCCTTGATCGATGTCATGCTCAAACATGTAGTATCAGAAGAAGTCATGGATCAGATCGTGTCCTGCGCTTCCGTCATGGGAGTAGAGGAACCGCATGTCGCGCTCGTCGGCGCATTCGACACACTTTTCAATTTCACGCCGCTGCCACAGACCGCCTATAAAAAAGCATTGATGTTCGTCGGCCCGCCAGGCTCAGGCAAAACTTTAAGTTTAGCCAAACAGGCAACTCGCTGCGTTCTCAATGACTTGGAGGTCGCGGTTATCACGACGGATACGACGCGTGCTGGCGGCCTCGAGCAATTGCAATCCTTCACCAAGCTTTTGAAAATCGATCTGAAGCGCGCGCGCAACGCCGCCGAACTTTCAAAAGCCATCAAGGAAATCGGCAATGTCGACCAGATCCTGATCGACACCGCCGGGTTAAATCCATTTGATGCTGCGGACATGAAAGATCTCGCGCAGCTGATCGCCGCCGGGGATATCGAACCGGTTCTCGTTCTTCCCGCCGCTCTCGATTCAACCGAATCCGGCGAAATGGCCCGCGTCTTCTCGGCGCTCGGTGCCCGCCGCCTCGTCCCGACACGTCTCGATATCGCACGCCGCCTCGGCGGACTGGTCTCGGCGGCCCATCAGGGTGGCCTGTCTTTTGCAGATGCAGGGGCGACATCACAGGTGGCGGACGGGCTGACACCGATGACACCAAGACTTCTGGCAAATTACTTTATGCCGAGCAAAACGGTTTCGAATATCTCTGAACAAGCAAAATCAACTTCAACCAAGCGCAGAACACGCAGAACTGGATGACGGACATGAGTGTCCACGGGAGCGGAGGCGGGGGCGGCGGTGCCGGCCGGG
>JBEHYB010000061.1:0-16024 GCA_048498395.1 Pseudomonadota bacterium | reverse complement strand
AGAACGGCGGGGAAAAAGACTAGACCCCGGTCGTCGCCGGGATGACATGATGGGTGTTTTATGATTTTCTAATATCAATCAAGGACATCAGGATGAAAAAGACTCCTCTCCATTCCATGCATATGGCGCTCTCGGCCAAGATGGGCGAGTTCGCCGGCTATGACATGCCGCTTTATTATGGTGAAGGTGTTCTCAAGGAACATGAGTGGGTGCGCGCTCATGCCGGGCTTTTCGATGTTTCTCATATGGGTCAGGTCATATTTCATGGAAACGATACGGCGCGTTTTCTTGAGAGGTTGACACCATCAAATTTTCACGCAGCAAAACCCTTTGTTGCCAAATATACCCTACTCGCCAATGAGTTAGGCGGGATCGTTGATGATCTGATTATTACGAAACTATCCGACACAAATTATTTCGCCGTCATCAACGCGGGCTGCAAAGAAAAAGATATCGCGTGGATTGCCAGGCACTTACCGGGTAATGTTGAGCTTCAATATCTGGAAGACAGGTCGTTGATCGCGCTACAGGGACCCGAAGCAGAAAAGGCTTTGCGTGAATCTGCCGAGATCGACACGTCACAGCTTGGCTATATGCGAATGATGGAAACCATTCTCGAAGGCGAGGCGGTTTTTATCTCGCGCCTTGGCTATACGGGTGAGGACGGCTTCGAGATCAGTATCCCTTCATCGAAGGTTGAATCCCTCTGGGACCGTTTGTTGCTTCATCCTTCTGTAAAACCTGTGGGGCTCGCGGCCCGGGACTCGCTTCGACTCGAGATGGGCTATTGCCTCTATGGTCACGACATTACCGACCAGACGACACCCCTTGAAGCAAATCTCTCATGGGTGATGAGCAAGTCGAATTCCGGCTTTATCGGGGCCGAACATGTCGGGGCACCCAAACGCAAACGGGTTGGAATAAAATTACTCGATAAAGGCATCGCCCGCGAAGGCGCTGAAATCCGCACGATGCGCGACGAAGTGATCGGGATGCTGACTAGCGGGACTTTCTCGCCGACTTTGAAACAATCGATCGGGCAGGGATATGTGCCGCTTGAATATGCCGCGACGGGAACTCAGCTTCTGGTTCATGTCCGGGGCAATAATATTCTCGCTGAAGTGACCGATATGCCGTTTATTCAACCGAAAGTGAAAAAGGGATAATCATGCCGGTCGAGAATGAGTTAAAGTACGTTCTGCCCCTGCATTTTGACGAAGCACGGCTCGCGGGCTGGGATAAATACGATATCAAACAGGCCTATCTCGATGATGGCCCGCGTATCCGTCAGTTAAATTCCGATTATTTCTTCACCTATAAAAAATGGATACCGGAGGCAGGCGAGTTGGTTGAGGTTGAAACCGCGCTTTCCGAGAATGATTATAATATGCTGCTGACCCAATGCGTGGAAAGCGTACAGAAGACCAGGTATAAAAAGCATATAGGCGACGCTGAATGGGTGGTTGATTTTCTGAAAGATAAATTCAACCAAGCTTATTTCGTCATGTCCGAAGTTGAAATGCCAAGGCATCAATTATCGCCGAATGAAATTCCAGAAGAAATCAGAAACGATATTATCTATGCCGCTGAACAAGACGACGTAAGATTTACCAATAAAAACCTTTCAAATGCCGCGCATGCGGCGAATTTATACAAGGAGCTCGCACCTGATGTCGGATAAATTTACCAAAGACCACGAATGGATCAAACTCGAAGGCGCGGACGTGGCTGTGGTCGGGATCACTGAATATGCCCAGCATGCGCTCGGTGACCTGATCTATGTCGAACTGCCGAAAATGGGCGCGCAATATAAGAAGGGTGCCTATTTTGCCGTGGTAGAGTCGGTGAAAACGGCGGCGGAAGTTTACACCCCTGTCGCGGGCGAGGTCGTGGCGGTGAATGACGCGCTGGCCAAGGATGCCGAGCTGTTAAAAGATCCGGTAAATGGATGGATCGTGAAAATAAAAATAACCGATCAGGCCGAGCTTGCCGGGTTGATGGACAAGGCCCAGTACGAGGCATTTCTGAAAACATTGGGATAAGACATGCGTTACCTGCCACTGACCAAAAACAACCGGACAGCCATGTTGAAGGCTATCGGTGTATCCGATGTCGATGCCTTGTTCAGGGACGTTCCGGCAAAAGCATTGCGTCGGGAATTACCCGATCTTCCAAAATTTAAAAGCGAACTGGAAGTCGAGCGGGCGATGAACGCCTACGCGATACAAAACCGTGCGAGTGGTGCCGGGCCGTTTTTTCTGGGTGCAGGAATTTACAATCACCATATCCCGGCAAGTGTTGATTACATTATCCAGCGTTCGGAATTTTTAACTGCCTATACGCCATACCAGCCTGAGATCGCGCAAGGGACTCTGCAGGTTATCTTTGAATTCCAGAGCATGATCGCCCAACTGACAGGTCAGGAAATTGCCAATGCTTCGATGTATGACGGTGCAACCGCAACGGCTGAGGCGGCATTGATGGCGATGCGCCTGACGGGTCGCCGCAAGATCGTGCTTGGCACGGAGCTGAACCCGCAATACCGCGAAGTGCTGCAAAGCTATCTGTGGAATTTCGAAGATGCGGAACTGGCCGACGGGAAACCGGACGAACAGACGGCATGTGTAATCATCCAGTCGCCGGATTTTTTCGGCACGCCGCATTCCTATGAAGAATTCAGGAAACAATGCGATGCAACGGGCGCGAAACTTGTTGTCGTGATTAACGAGATCGTCTCTCTCGGATTGCTGCCCGCGCCTGTGGAAGCAGATATCGTATGTGGTGAAGCTCAATCGATCGGCCTGCCGATGTCTTTTGGCGGTCCGCATCTCGGTTTCTTCGCCTGCCGCGAGGAATATCTGCGGCAGATGCCGGGGCGGCTTTGCGGTCAAACGGTGGACGCTGATGGCAGGCCGGGTTTCGTGCTGACGCTTTCGACGCGTGAACAGCATATACGCCGCGAAAAGGCGACTTCAAATATCTGCACTAATCAGGGTTTATGCGCGCTGGCCTTTACCGTGCATATGGCGTTGCTGGGTGAAAGCGGGTTTAAAAATCTTGCTAATCTTAATCATGAGCGTGCCTGCACTTTGGTGGATGCGCTGGAAGCTGCAGGTTTTAAAATCGAGAACAAAAATTTCTTCAATGAATTTGTGGTGATTTTGCCGAAAGATGCGGCGGCAGCGGTTCAAAAACTTGCCGGGAAAAATATTATCGGCGGTTATGCGCTCGACGGTCATCGTCTTCTCGTCTGCGCGACGGATATAACGACAGATCATGATATTGTGAGCTTTGTAAAAGCTTTGAGCGAGGTAGTGTCATGACCAGGGATCTGATCGGCGGCTCACGTGCATTGAATTACGAAGAGCAATTGCTGTGGGAGTTGCCGCAGGGCGATACGGGTGGTGTCGATTGGCCGGCACTCAGACCGAAATCATGCACCGGTGTACCGGAGCGCGGTGCGATCGGGTTGCCTGACCTGAAAGAACCGCAGGTAGTACGCCACTTCGTGCGCCTGTCGACGAAGAATTATTCTATCGATCACGGATTCTTTCCGCTTGGCTCCTGCACGATGAAACATAATCCGCGCCTGAACGAGAAAATGGCGCGGTTACCCGGTTTTGCATCGATCCATCCATTGCAGCCGGAAAGCACGGTGCAGGGCGCGCTGGGTCTGATGCATGAGCTGCAACACTGGCTTGGCACATTAACCGGATTGCCGGGTGTCTGTTTAACGCCAGCCGCCGGTGCGCATGGCGAGCTTGCGGGTCTGATGACGATCAAGCGTGCGCATGAAATGAAAGGTAATCATCACAAGACGGTCATCCTCGTCCCTGATTCTGCGCATGGAACAAATCCGGCGACGGCGGCGATGTGCGGCTATGCAATTCGTGTCATTCCGACCAAGGAAACGGGACGTGTCACGGTTGAAGCATTCAAGGCGGCGCTCGGCGACGGGCACGATGTCGCGGGAATGATGGTTACGAACCCGAATACCTGCGGCCTGTTTGAACGCGATATTCCGGAGATTGCGGATCTGCTTCATAAGGCTGGCGGTTATTTCTATTGCGACGGCGCGAATTTCAATGCTTTGGTCGGCAAGATCCGCCCGGCGGATTTCGGTGTCGATGTCATGCATATCAATCTGCACAAGACATTCTCGACACCGCATGGCGGCGGCGGTCCGGGTTCCGGCCCGATCTGTGTCACGCAGGAATTGGCTCCATACCTGCCGGTGCCAACAGTTGTTAAATCAGGAAATACATATCACTTAGAAACTGCCGACGAACGAAAAACCACTTTCGGAAAACTCAAAGGCTTCCACGGTCAGTTCGGCATGTTTGTCCGCGCGCTCACCTATATGATGTCACATGGATCGGACGGCCTGCGCCAGGTTTCCGAAGATGCCGTGCTGAACGCGAATTATATTCTCTCGCAACTTAAAGACGATTATCACGTGCCGTATCCGGGGCCGTGCATGCATGAGTGCCTGTTGACCGACAAGATTCAAAAAGAGCAGGGGGCGACGACGATCGATATCGCGAAGACATTGATTGAATACGGCATCCACCCGATGACGGTTTATTTCCCGCTCGTGCTGCCCGGCACGATGCTGATCGAGCCGACGGAAACGGAAGACAAGGACGGCATCGACCGCTTTATCCAGGTGATGAAGCTGATCGCGCAGAAAGCGGCGCGCAAAGATAACGACCTGCATGAGAATCCTGTCTCAAGCCCGCGCCGCAGGCTCGATGAAGTCTCGGCCGCAAGGAATCCGCGATTGCGCTGGAAGTCGTCTTAATTGTTTCCATAATTATGGAACTTCAAATTGGGCCTAAAGTTTGCTTATTGAGGAGCAAAAGGTTAATTTATGTCCAGTATGAAAACAGGTCAAAAGCCACAACCACTCGTAAGCGCTTTCGCCGGCAGGCCGCCGGACGCGATCATGCTTGACCTCGCGCATACATTCAGCGGCGGTGTCAGCCGCGAAATGATCGGCAAGGTCATGGCGGGCGCAAGCGCTCATCATCACCATACAAGAATGCCGGCTTTGGCACGCGTCAATGCGGTCGCCATGTCCGCCCCTGCTGTCAGGGGTCCCTCACGTAAATCTTTTGCATCTTCGTTATCCGCACCGAAGCAGAGCGTGTTGTCATCTGCCGTATCTCTCGTCTTCGGCGGATCGAATGTCCTGCGCAACACTGGTTATGTCGCGCCACGTCTTGCGCCGCGCGGTGCTGCACCGGCTCCTGCTTTGCGTATGGCGGCCTGATCGTCTATAAGTCTTTATGGCTCAGATCAAATTTCTCCACCAGCATCCGGATATCAGCGTTAGCCTTAAAAAACTTCTCAAGGAAGACAAGCATTTCTCAAAGCTTGATTTAAAGCCCGAGCATATGTTGTGGAACAAGCGCGCGGCAACTTTCCCGTCTTTCATGCGCACGATCGTCGGCCAGCAGATCAGCACGAAAGCCGCGGCTTCCATTTATAAAAAACTGCACGACAGGCTCGAAGGTGAAATGACACCTGATGCTTTCCTGAGTTTAAGCGAGGAAGATCTGCGTACCTGTGGCCTGTCATTCGGCAAAATAAAATACGGGCAGGGGCTTGCCAACGCCATATTGACGAAAGAATTCTCGCCGTCGAAGCTTCGTCATATGTCAGATGAAGACGTGATTGCCGATATCGTGAAACTCCAGGGCTTTGGCGTATGGTCGGCGCAGATGATGCTGATTTTCGCGCTTGCGCGCAAGGATGTGTGGCCGATCGGCGATCTCGGGATCCAGCTCGGCGCGCAATCCTATCTGCGCCTCAAGGAAAAACCTGATCTGAAAACAGTCCAGAAACTCGGCGATCGCTGGAAAGGTCATCGCTCAGCCGCCTCGCTGCTTTTGTGGCATGTAGCGAATAACAAGATCAAGCTCTAGGGAAGAAACTGCTCTTTAAGGATACGTTCTTCGAGGCTGTGATCTGGATCGAACAGGATGGTTTTTGAAACGCTGTTATCCTGGCGGATTTCGACCAGTTTTACTTTACGGACTTCGAAATCGTCTGCGGTCGCGCTGACCGGGCGTTTATCGCCTTCGAGAATTTCAAAACGGATCGATACATGGCTTGGCAGCAACGCGCCGCGCCATCTGCGCGGACGGAAGGCGCTGATCGGGGTTAAGGCCAGTACATCGGAACTTAACGGAATGATGGGGCCGTGCGCCGACAGGTTATAGGCCGTGCTGCCGGCCGGGGTCGCGACGAGCGCGCCGTCGCAGATCAGTTCCGGCAGGCGTTCGACATCGTCAATGACGATTTTCAGTTTTGCGGCCTGACGCACTTCGCGCAATAGGGATACTTCATTGAAGGCGAGCGCGTCATAGGTCTTGCCGGCCTCGTCGGTCGCCTTCATCGAGAGCGGGAAAATTTCCTGCCTGTGTGCCGTCTGAATTTTTTCAATGAGGCCTTCGGTAATAAATGAATTCATCAGGAACCCGACTGAGCCGCGATTCATGCCATAGACGGGGATTTGATAACCAACAGATTGATGCAATGCCTCTAACATCGTGCCGTCGCCGCCAAGCGCGACGACCGTTTCAGCGTCTGCGATTTCCGATTGTCCATACAGGGTCATGAGGCTTTTATAAGCTTCCTGAGCCTCACTCGACGATGAATGGATAAAATGGATTTTCATCCCGTTCCTTAACCGCTGACTTTATTCGGTGCGCGGTGCGTATTGTCTTCCTGCCATTGCGCCGGGTTTTTCAGGAATGATTCAACCGATGCCAATGTCTCGGCATCGAAATATTTCAGTTCCTTGGCGACATCCAGAACATTCCACCAGTTGCACAGGCTGTGCAGCGTCAGCCCCATCTCCTGCATGTTTTTCTCGGATTGCGGGAAGATGCCGTAATGAAACACGACGAAAGCGTGCGCGATATTGGCACCCGCCTGGCGGATCGCGTCGACGAATACTTTCTTGCTGCCGCCGTCTGTCTGCAGGTCTTCAATGAGGACGACGTTCTTGCCTTCGTCATCCATACAGCCTTCGATCTGCGACATGCGGCCGAAACCTTTCGGTTTCTTGCGAACATACAGCATAGGTTTTTCAAGGCGCTCGGCGATAAAGGCGGCGTATGGAATGCCGGCTGTCTCGCCGCCGGCGACGTAATCGATATTACTGATGCCGATTTCCTTTTTCAGCATATTGGCGGCGAAGTTCATCAGTGTCGCGCGTTCTTTAGGAAATGCGATCAGGCGACGGCAATCGACATAGGTCGGGCCGATCTTGCCGGACGTATAGACGAAGGGCTCGCGCGAATTGAACAGGACGGATTTCGTCGTAAGGAGGATTTTCGCGGCTTCGCGGGCGACATCGGTCATGGGCTTTTCCTTATAAATTAATCACAAATCTATTAATCTTTATAAGCATAACGGTGTTATTTGCAATATTCATAACGCTTTGCTATAGATTTGCCCATGAGTGGGCATGGAAATATAGTAATTGGTATCAATATCGAGAAAACAATAAACGGGCTGAGGCTGACCTCGCCGCATATTGACCGTTTCTCGATTAATGTGGGCGGATCGACATTTGGCCAGCTGATCGGACTTTTAGAGCCCGCGATGAATTTACGCATGATCCAGGAAAATATTTCGATCCGTAATATGATGCTGGTCGTGGAAGGCGGAGCCGATGAATTGATCGATGATGCTCCAATAGATCATAATGTATCCTGTAAACTTATCATGGTGCCCGAGCGCGTGCGAACTTCTTGTGCACCTGCGCCGCATATCTAGAAATCTATAATTTTACTGGCTGACCCAGACGACGCGCGCGATCCACGAGATTTCCGACAGTGCAAAACTCAAATCCACAAATTGCGGATTGATCGATTTAAGTTCGATACGGCTTGCGGTCTGGCGTGTCAGTTCTTTCACCATGACTTCGCCTTTTGTTGTCCTGATGACAACACGGTCGCCACGGCGAACGGCGGCACCGGGCGCTACGATAAGTCGATCACCTGCGCGATAGAGCGGCTCCATCGAGTTGCCGGAAATTTCCAGCGAGTAAACACGGCTTTGAATATGATCGAGTCCGGGAAATTGAATCTGGTCCCAGCCTTCGCCCGCAGGATAGCCTGCATCGTCGAAGAAACCTTTGCTGCCGGCCTGCGCATACCCGATCACGGGAATCATTGGTGTCGACTTTGTTGGTTTTTCATCGCTGATGAGCCCGAGGAAATCAGACATCGTGGCACCCGTTGCGGCGAGAACACGCGACAGGCTTTCTGTCGATGGCCAGCGCGGCTTGCCGTCAGGTCCAAATCTTTTACTGCGGTTGAAGGCGGTTGGATCGAGTCCTGCCTTTTTCGCGAGTCCGGAAGTTGAATATCCGAAGCTCGTTGCGAGGCGGTCGATAGCTGTCCAGATGCCGTCATGTGTGATCATGTACTTATTATTGCATAAGTCTTAATTCCTATAAATAGGAATATAATCATATTTTTCTTGACATTGATCTGAAAGTCTAGCATATATTAGAACATAAAGGGAACACTTGCGTCCAAAATCAACCAAAAAATCAACCCAGAGGAGAAATTGATGTCAGCCAGAACCAATTATGCACCAAAGCCACAGGCCGATGTCGATCCCACTCCTTTTGTCTCGGCAGAGGAAGCGTGGTTCTGGTTTATTCAAAACCAGATGGCGCGGGCCGATGGTGCGAAGATCGCAGCGGGATTGTCGCTGACACCGCGTCCTTGCGAGCCGGTCGATATATATAAAGTCATGGAACGACTTTACCGTGGTCGCCGTTTGTTGATGGATCATGTTCTTGTTCTCCGTCATTACGGCCGACGCTTCATGTCGCCGGATCCTCGCCGCGCTAAAGAAATCAAGGCTCACCGTTTATGGGTGGAGGCGCTGGAACGTATGGAAGAATCGATGGTGTCGAAAGGCATTGTCCAGGGCAAAACTTTTTCTTGGTTTCGAGAGGGGGAATGTTATGCCAGAGAGAATGCATGAAAAAGCCTGGGTAATATTTTCGGGCCAGACGGAAATTCCCTACCTAAAAATCCTGCGTGATGGGTTCCGGCACTGCTTTATCGTGCTGCGCCGGGGCGATCACTGGATTTCATTCGATCCGCTGGCGCATAAAACCGAGATAGAGCTTCACTATCTGCCCGATAATTTCGACCTGCCGGACTGGCTGCGCACGCGCGGTCACACGGTGGTTGAAACGCAAGTTACGCAGGCGCGTCCGCGGCCTCTGCCGGTGGCGCTTTTCACCTGCGTCGAGGCTGTCAAACGCGTGCTCGGGGTTGATTCCTGGCGCGTTGTGACACCGTGGCAGCTTTACAAGCATCTTACAGCTTAACAATTTTAAATCATTCACATCATCAGGAGTTTTCAATGGGCAGTATTTCAGGCGGCTCAAAATCGCCGTCGCAACCTGTGCAACAGGTCATCTATGTACCGACATCAACCACGACCACATCCGATACGGCGGAGCCGACGGAAGAGGAGACACTCAAGCAACGCGCGGAGAATGTCTTAAAGCGCAGCCGTTCGCGTCTCGGGACGGTCTTGACCGGTTTCAAAGGCGTGCTGTCACAAAGCGATCTCGTCGCGCCGCGCAAAACTCTTTTAGGGGAATAACGACATGATAATTGACGATCTGGTTCGTCGCCATGGCAGCGCCAAGGCGAAACGCGAAGCATGGGATCAGCTCTGGCAGGATTGCTATGACTATGCCCTGCCGCAGCGAAACGATTCACCCGGCAACCGCCGCTCCGAACGGCTTTATGACGCGACAGCGATGGACGCGGTCGACCAACTTGCGGCAAGCCTGCTCGGTCATCTGACACCGGCCTGGACACCGTGGTTCGGTTTAAAGGCTGGACCCGAATTAACGCCTAAGGAAGCGGAAGCGCTGACACCTGTACTCGAGCGCGCGACCCGCATTATGCAGGCGCATTTCGACCGTTCGAATTTCCTCGTTGAAATTCACCAGAGTTTTCTCGACCTTGTTGTCGGCGGTACGGGAAGTCTTGCATTTGAAGAGGCGGAGCCAGGTGAATATTCGGCGTTTCGTTTCGCAGCGATCCCGCTGCAGGATGTCGTGCTGGAGGAGGGCAATAACGGGTTTCTCGACGGTACCTATCGCACGCTGCTCCTGACCCTGTCACAACTCTCTGCGCGTTATCCGCATGCCGAGCTTCCGGGCGAAATCCTGCATATCGGCACGAAGGACGCGCAGGCGCAGTTCAAGGTGCTTGAGATGATCGTGCCCGACGGGCCCGCTTATATATATGTCGCCTGCCTGACCGGTGAGGGTGTGCAGGAACATACTGTCCTTGATGAAGCGCGGATTGCGCAATCGCCGATCATGAATTTCCGCTGGATGAAATCGCCGGGCGAGATTTACGGCCGTTCGCCGATTATGAAGGCGCTGCCCGATATCAAGACCGCCAACAAAGTCGTCGAGCTGATCTTAAAGAACGCTTCGATCGCCGTGACGGGGATCTGGCAGGCCGAAGATGACGGTGTTTTAAACCCGGCAAATATCGAGCTGATCCCCGGCGCGATTATCCCGAAAGCGGTCGGTTCGAAAGGTCTGACACCGCTTGAAATGCCGGGGCGTTTCGATGTTTCGCAACTGATCATTGACGATCTGCGTTCGCGCATCCGTCATGCGTTGCTGATCGACCGCCTGCCGCAACTCGACGGCCGCCAGATGACGGCGACGGAAGTGACGGAGCGCGCGAGTGAAATGGCGTTGCTGCTCGGCGCGACCTATGGACGGCTGCAATGCGAGCTGCTGACACCGCTGATCCAGAGAGGTTACACGATCCTAAGACGGCGCGGTGAAGTGCCGGACCTGGCGATTGACGGACGCATGATCGAGATCGATTACCGTTCGCCGCTCGCGCGGTCGATGGCGCAGCGCCATGTGCAGACGACGCTCAACTGGCTCAAGAATGTCCAGTCGATGGGACCTGAAGCCATTGCGATTGTCGATCTGCCACAAACCGCGCGCTATCTCGGCGAGGCGCTTGGCGTGCCTGGCGACCTGATGCGCAATCCCGAAGTTCAACTCGAAAACATACTAGAAAATCTTTCATTCAAAGGAGAAACAAATGTCTGATGAAAACCTGCTAACCACTGAAGTCGATCAAACAACGCCAGCACCGCAAAGCAACGCGGATAGCAATAAGCCCGAAGGCCTACCGGATAAATTCTGGGATGCCAAGAAAGGCGAGGTCAGGCTCGACGCGCTTTTATCTTCTTATCTCGCGCTTGAAAAGAAACTTTCGACCATGATTCCTGAAGATGATACGAAACGCCTGCAGAAAGTCCTCGGCGTGCCGGACAAGGCCGAAGATTACAATATCTCGGTGCCGAACGATCTGTTTGACGTGGACCATGAACTCAACGACCGCCTGCTCAAAAAAGGCTTTACGGAAGCGCAGGTGCAGGAAGTGTACGACCTGGCTGCCGAAAAACTCGTGCCGCTGATCGTCGAGATGGCCGGGGAGTTCCGTGCCGATCGTGAGGTCGAACGTCTCGTCAATCATTTCGGCGGAGCGGATAAATGGAAGGAAATTTCCCGCCAGTTGCTCGCCTACGGCCAGAAAAACCTGCCGGCCGATGTGCTTGATGGTCTCGCCTGCTCTTATGAAGGCATCATGGCGCTCTCACGCATGATGAAAGCGGACCAGCCAAGCCTGAAAGGCAAGGGCGAGCCGACGGGCGTAGAAGGCGAGACCGACCTGCACGCCATGATGAAAAATCCGAAATACTGGCGCGATAAAGACCCGTCTTTCGTGGCGAAGGTGACGCAGGGATTTGAGAAACTGTATGGCAATAAGTAGGGGGCGCGTATGTCAATCTTAGACGCTTTTTCCGGTCTTATAAAATTTCCGGTCGGGAATAATCTTAATAACGATGAGGATGATGTAACCACTCTTAAAAAAGAGCTCTCTAACCGTGGTTATTATTCTCCACCCATTGAAAACGGGATCATTGATGCCGATATGGACAAAGCTCTCCGGAACTTTCAAAAGGACAATGGTTTGAAAGTCGATGGTTGGGCAAATCCTGGAGGAGAGACGGAGGGCACCATGCTCGCGCAAAATAAGCGTCAAGGCTACACCTATGTTAGAGGTGTAAAGGATCAGGATGTCGAGGATTACATTCGTGCCCAGGAAGGTTCTGAAAATTTTCTTTATCAAGATTCAAGGGGAAATCCAACTATTGGCGTAGGAAAAATGATTCCCAATGAGAAAGAAATGAATGGGTTGCCTCTATATCTATTTGATCAAAATGGAACGGAAGTCAGGCCTGCGACAAGCGAAGAAAAGAGTGAAGCTTTCAGGAAATTGAGGACGCTTCCAAAAGGGCAGATCTCTTCTTCTTATGATCCTTTGAGAAACGAAGGATTTAAAAATATCCAACTTAAGGATGATGATGTTTATAAGCTTTATAAAGAAGAGTTATCGCGCAAAGCAGCACAAGTAAATAAATCTTTGCCTGATTTGGATACGAAGCCCGCTCCATTGCAGCTAATGAGCATGGATATGTTTTACAATCTTGGAAGTAATTTTAATAGGAAGAAATGGCCTAAATTGATTAAGGCTTATGATAAAAATGATATGCAAGGTGCTGCCAATGAGGTTAATCGACAGGGGGTTCAGGCTTCAAGAAACCAAGATATAAAAGATATCTTAAATGGAAAAGTGACTATAGATCAAATGCTGTCCAGATATAGAAAACAAAAGTAAGCAACCTCTATTTATCTCTGCGATAAAGGCTGCTTTTAATATTTATCTTACATGTAGCGTTGTCGCAGCTGGAAAAAGCGTCTTGGTTTTTATGATAAGCTTTAAATTTAAGGAACAGATCTTCATCTGACATTTTGTCTGCATCGTCTTGTGTGACAATCATTCCATCCCAGAGAAATTGATAATTTTTATCATACCCCTGGGTTATATTGGTATAACTATACCTATACTTTTTTGACGCAAAAGGTTTAAAGCCGAGTAGCAGATGGATGATACCGTCTTTGATGCAAATGACGCGATATTTTTCCTTAAGATATGTTCCATTAGGGCCTAAACCTTTGGAGAGCGCGTTGCCGTTCTTCTTAAAAATTTGATAACCGCCGGGGCTTGACCATGTGCCGAGCAAGTTTGAGGGAAGTTCTTTTTTTTCGCCGAAATGGCAAGTGGAAATAGGTTCTTTCGGTTCGATGGGGTCGGTATTTTCGCGAGCGGATGCTGGGATAGAATTGGAAAAAAGAAAAAAAACAAAGGCTGCGTAGAAAATTTTTAGCATGGATATTCCCCCATAAAACCCCGACTTAACCGACTATAGCTTAAATCGGGGTTTTCTAAAACGGGGATATCCTAAGCTTGGGACGCGACGTTAAGGGGTATCAGCTAAAAGCTCGTTTAGTACATCTGGCAGCAAAAAATATACTTCAAGCTCTGATGCCTGTGCTATGTATAGACCTGAGGGGCTTGATGAAAAATATTAGAAAGAAAACTCTTGCTGCGGTGGGCATTTTAATCGTTGCGATATTACTTTTTTATAAAGGAAATATTATAAATTTCTTTCAAATTGATCGTTGTCTGGATCAAGGTGGAAAGTGGAATTATGATGCCCAAATCTGTGAAAGATAATATTTGTAAAGAAAATAATGATGGTGTGGTCTTCCGTTATGGCAAGATTTTTAAATCATCAATTCTGGTTCTATCTGCCATTATGACGATCTTTCCAAAGGTTGTTTTTGCGAAAGACTATTACATTGCAATTCAGTCCATAAAGCCTGTGAAAAAAACGCAGGCGGAAGTGTGCGATGATAAATTGGCAGAATGTAATATTTATCTGGCTTTAAGTGATAAAAATATCATTCATGCGCGCGCCACTTTTTCAGATGGAGGGGTGGAATTCAGGTTCGTGCTTGATGAGACTGAAAAATTGAGCGCGGATCAGCAGGATTATTTTTATTTCCCCTTGGGAAATGAAGGCACATTTGAAAGGGATGTTTCTCTTTTCGTGCCGCCTCCTGATACCGACCATCGCCTTCTGGTAGAGCGTATTTCCAATCTGAAGGTAGCGGATTTGAAGATATTTATTAAGACCAGCAATAAAAAACCGCCTCAGTGAGGCGGTTTTTTTGAAGCTGTAAATCTTAAGCCTGCGATGCCACGAATTCTTCGGCGTTGAAGTTGTCGATGATCTGCTGAAATGTCTTGCGGATCTCGCCGGTCAGTGGCGTGAATTGCAGAGCGAAAACTTCCGCGGATTTGCGCACGACTTTCGCTTTGTGCTGGACATCGATCAGATCGTTGGCCATGTGGAATTTCAATGTGACATCGACCTGATCGCCGACGCTGTAGGTACGGGTTTCGCCGAATACGCGAATGCCGCCCTGCGACCAGTCGAGGATCGGCATGGCCTGGCCGTTGATCACACCGATGCATTTATCTGACGCGCGGCGTGGAAATTCACGGCGCGACATGCTTTCGGTCGTATCGTCGGTGTCTTGAATACCAAGTACTGTCATAATTTTTGCTATCATAATCCGCGTGCTCCGCTGCGTTGGTAGATCGCTGTCATTTTATAATATGGGCACACACTCTCATATTTGTCGTAACGGCATTATAATACGCGCCGCATAGCTATATTCGCAAGTTTTAATACAAGGTTACACACAAAAGTCCTCTTTTGAGGAAATAATTCCTAATTTCGTCCGCAGGACAACGGCTTAGCAAGCGAGGCCGCCTTGCGGATATCCGACCGAACCAGCGGCCTTTTCCCAAAGACAACCCGGCTTCGTCACCTCCCAACAACATAGAAAAAAACTCTAACAAAGAAAGGTGCGACTATGTCCACTTCGATTAGCACTGCCTTCGTGAAACAATTCGAGAGAGAAGTTCACGAATCCTATCAGCGTCTCGGCTCAAAACTCCGCGGCGCAGTCCGTTCCATCCCGAACGTGCAAGGCTCTTCCACGACCTTCCAGAAAGTAGGCAAGGGAACGGCTTCTACCAAATCCACGCACGGTATGGTGCCGGTGATGAATCTTTCACACACCTCCGTCGAATGCCAGCTCGCCGATTATTACGCAGGTGACTGGGTCGATCGTCTTGATGAAATGAAAATCAATATCGACGAACGCCAGGTCATCGCGAATGCCGGCGCTTATGCGCTGGGTCGCAAGACAGACGACCTGATCATTGCGGCGCTTGCCTCGGCCAGCACGCTGACGATCGTTGACAATAATGTCGGCCTGACGCGCGACAAGGTGCTCAAAGCTTTTGAATTGCTGGGTGAAAACGACGTGCCGGATGACGGTCAGCGCTTTGCCATCGTCGGCTGGCAGCAATGGTCCGAACTGTTGAAAATCACTGAATTTTCATCTTCGGAATTCGTCGGTCCGGACGATCTTCCGTATAAGGGCACGCAGGCCAAGAAATGGCTCGGCACGACATGGATCCCGCATTCGGGTCTGCCGATCGACGGTAACGATATCCGTAAATGTTTCTGGTTCCACAAAAACGCGATCGGCCATGCGTCGGGTTCCGATGTCCAGACGGACATTACCTGGCACGGCGACCGCGCGGCGCACTTCGTCAATAACATGATGAGCCAGGGCGCGGCCTTGATCGATGGCGGCGGTGTCGTCGTCGTCTCCTGTGATGAAACCCCGGATTAATTTGAAAACCATTAAGGAGAAAATACAATGTCTTACATTTCAAAAGACCTGAGCGTGCTTGCCTATGCCAATAATTTTACATTGTGGCATTACACGACGTTCGACGCTGCGGTAACCGGTGCCGGTTACTTCAACTCTGCCGCTTCGATGCTGAAGGTCAACGACCTTATCATCACCAACCTTGACACAGACGGCACGCCGTCGACGGTGTTCTACATCGTGACGGCCAATACCGGTTCCGCAGTGACCGTGGCCGCTTTCACGGCTTAAGGTAGGCAATCGGCACAGGCGGTCCGAGCCAATCGATCGCAGCGA
>JBEHYB010000060.1:0-16215 GCA_048498395.1 Pseudomonadota bacterium | reverse complement strand
GGCTCTGATCGATGAACGCGCCGCCGACCGCGGCGCGTTGGACAGGCGCGGCGGCGGCGAATGGATGTGCCATCATCAGCCGGACGAGAGTCCTTGACCTGTGTTTCCTGAAATCCGCAGAAAGGACAATGCATGGACTAACCTTTAAATAAGAAATCGAAAAATCCGGGCTTTTGCGCAAACATATGCCGTCCCGATTGAAACTCCCGCTCTTTTTCAATCCCGCGCCAGATACGTTCGCCCGCTCCCGACAGAACCCTCTCATACGCGTCAAGGTCATAGGCTTCTGCGGAATATGAGAACACATTCCGCAGATATGGCTCCGAGACAGGCGTATTTAAAACCAGAGAAGGATAAGCCATTAACCGCTGATCGCTTCCTGATAAATCGGAAATTTATCGCACAGTGCTTTAACCTTGGCGCGAACAGCCGCTTCGACTTTCGCGTTGCCTTCTTCGCCATTGGCGACAAGGCCGTCAACGACCTCGAGCACCAGCTTACCGATTTCTTTCCATTCAGCCGCACCAAAACCACGCGTGGTTCCGGCAGGTGTGCCAAGACGAATACCAGATGTCACCATCGGCGGGGCCGGATCGTAAGGAACAGCGTTCTTGTTACAGGTAATGCCAGCATGTTCGAGCGCGAGATCGACGACCTTGCCGGTCAGGTTTTTCGGACGCAGGTCGACAAGCACGATATGGCTGTCCGTGCCGCCTGAGACGATTTCAAGACCGCCTTCGACAAGAACAGCGGCCAGAATACGCGCGTTATCGACGATATCTTTCGCGTATTTCTTGAAGGCTGGCTGCAGCGCTTCACCGAAACAGACGGCTTTCGCCGCAATCACATGCTCAAGCGGACCGCCCTGAATACCGGGGAAAATCGCCGAGTTGATTTTCTTCGCGATCGCCTCGTCATTGGTCATGATCATGCCTCCGCGAGGACCGCGCAGGGTTTTATGCGTCGTCGTTGTCGCAACATGCGCATGCGGAAACGGAGACGGATAGGAGCCGCCCGCCACAAGACCTGCATAATGCGCGATATCGGCGAATACGAGTGCGCCGACTTTATCGGCGATCTCGCGGAATTTTTTGAAATCAATGACGCGTGAATAGGCGGACGCGCCGCAGACGATCATTTTCGGCTTGTGCTCGAGCGCCAGTCTTTCAACTTCGTCGAAATCGATCAGCCCGTCTTCTTTTTTGACACCGTACTGAACAGCATTGAACCACTTGCCTGACTGGTTCGGAGCAGCACCATGCGTCAGGTGACCGCCGGAGGCGAGGCTCATGCCGAGGATCGTATCGCCGGGTTGCAGCAGCGCCATAAACACACCCTGATTAGCCTGTGAACCAGAGTTCGGCTGGACGTTTGCGAATTCACAGCCAAAGAGTTGTTTAGCGCGATCGATCGCAAGTTGCTCCGTCTGGTCGACGAATTCACAGCCTTGATAATAACGCTTGCCCGGATAACCTTCGGCGTATTTGTTTGTCAGCACCGAACCTTGTGCCTGAAGTACGGCCAGAGACACAATATTTTCAGAGGCGATCAGTTCGATCTGGTCCTGCTGGCGCTTCAGTTCACCCTGCATCGATTTGAAAACGGCCGGATCAGCGACGGCAAGGGTCTGTGCGAAAAACGTGTTGTTGTTCATTTCGGTATCTTTCTTGATGGCGGCGGATTGGGACATATGCTTCTCCTAACAGTTGGACAGTTTTTGAACTCTTGCTTCATGGCGACCACCTTCGAATTGCGTGGTCAGAAAAACTTTAAGGCAGGCTTTCGCCGTTTCTTCGCCGATCAGGCGCGCGCCGAACGCGATGACATTCGCGTCGTTATGCAGGCGGCACAACCGCGCTGTCGTTTCATCGGAACACAATGCCGCGCGGACGGCCTTATTGCGATTGGCGGCAATCGAAATCCCGACTCCTGAACCGCATATCGCAACGCCAAAATCGGCCTGTTTGTCTTCGATCGCCTTGGCCAGCTTATAGCCGAAATCCGGATAATCGACAGAAACGTCAGAATTCGTGCCAAGGTCGATCCATTCGACGGGCACGTCTTTGAAACTCTCGATGAGGGTATTTTTTAACTTGAAACCGCCGTGATCGGCTGAAATTGCGACTTTTAAAACCATGCTTTGATATAGAGGCTTAAACCCTTCAATATCAACCCAAAACTAGGTCAGTATCCCCTTCTTTTTCAGGACATATTCAAGCCTGCGCAAGGCATTATGCCGCAACGCATCCTCGCCGGCGGATTTAGGCCCCTGGATCGACACTTCTGTCATACTCTTGCTGTCAAAAGCCGTTACTTTGACCAATTGGCCCATCGGCTGGAATTCCAGAAGAACTTCACGATCTTTCAATGGTTTATCGGTCATAGTATAGTTGTAGCTCTAAAAACGGGAATGAACAATGACCAAGCCTGCCTTCCAATGGGACGATCCCCTGCTCCTGAATGAAGAACTGACCAATGAAGAACGGATGATCCGCGATTCAGCGCATGGCTTTGCGCAGGAAACATTATTACCGGGTATCGTCGACGCAAACCGTCACGAAAAATTTGACCGCAGCGTGATGAATAAAATGGGCGCGCTCGGTTTTCTCGGGCCCACGCTGCAAGGTTATGGCTGCGCCGGTGTTTCTGAGATTTCTTACGGACTTATCGCGCGCGAACTTGAACGCGTCGACAGCGCCTACCGCTCGGCGTTCTCCGTGCAATCGTCACTCGTGATGTACCCGATTTATACTTTCGGATCTGACGCACAAAAAGATAAATACCTGCCCGGCCTCGCGAAAGGTGATCTGATCGGATGTTTCGGCCTTACCGAACCTGACGGCGGCTCTGATCCGTCGAATTTAAAAACGCGCGCGAAGAAAACCAAGGGCGGTTATCTCCTGTCCGGCGCGAAGCAATGGATCACCAACTCGCCTGTCGCTGATGTCTTTGTCGTCTGGGCTTTAGACGATGACAAGCAATTCACCGGCTATATTTTAGAGAAAGGCATGAAAGGTCTCGAAGCCCCGAAAATAAACGGCAAGTTCTCGCTACGCGCCTCTGTCACAGGCGGCATTATGATGGATGAAGTGTTCGTCCCCGAGGAAAACAAACTGCCAAAAGTCGAAGGATTGAAATCTGCGCTTATGTGTTTGAACAAAGCACGCTACGGCATTTCATGGGGCGTGCTCGGTGCGGCTGAAAATTGCTGGCATATCGCACGTCAATATACGATGGATCGCGTGATCTACGGCAAGCCTCTCGCCGCACAGCAACTCATCCAGACAAAACTCGCCGACATGCAAACTGAAATCACGCTCGGACTTCACGCAGCTTTTCGTCTTGGACAGTTGATGAACGACCATCGCGCGCCGCCGGAAGCGATATCACTTTTAAAACGTAACAACTGTGGCAAGTCGCTCGCGATTGCACGCGTCGCCCGCGATATGCTCGGCGGTAACGGGATTTCCGATGAATACCATGTCATCCGCCATATGATGAATCTGGAAGCGGTGAATACGTACGAAGGCACCTACGACATCCACGGCCTGATACTGGGCCGCGCGATGACGGGGCATGCGGCCTTCTAGACAATAAAAAAGGCCGCAACCTGCGGCCTTTTTCAAATCAAATTCGATTATTTCATTTCTACGCTTGGGAAACAGCTGTGGCCGTAACGTTTCGCAAAAACTTCGTCGTTTTTGTAATAGTAGAGACACATGTCAGTTGAATTAAGTCTTTTTGCCAGATCGTCAGCCATCGGAGCAAGAGCTGCCTGAGCTTTTGTCTGCTCTTCGGCTGCGCCCTGTTGCGCAATAGCGACCTTCTTGGAAACATCGGCCAAACCAATCTGCTGGTTAGCCTGTTCGGCAGCCGGACCAAGATTGATCCCCGACAACACAACGCTACCAACTTTGATAACACCAAAGCCTTGTTCAGCAAAGTTTGCTTCAACGCGGCGTTTGATTTCCGCTGAAACTTGTGGGCCTGATGTTCCAAATTGATCGACAGGTACATTTTTATAAACTGCCTGAACACTATCAAATGAATGAGCTGCAAGACGGGTAAGAAGTCTATCTAGGTATTCCTGATCATTTTCATCTGCGCGCGGCGGGAATTTTCTATACAGGTTTTCAATATCTTTTGGATGCGAACCTGCATCTTTGATCTGAACCCAAATTGTAACGGCACCTTGAAGCGGTAAACCTTCACTTGTTTTAACAACACCAAAAGATGATGAGTCATCGCCTTTGGATTGTGGGATTTGGCTAGGAAGGCTGGCAACAATATGAATTGGATGTTCACCTGTCGAAATAAATCTCCAGCTATTTCCTGGAGCACACGGGAAAAAACATTTCAGGCCAGGATTTGTACTAACTTCGATACTCTGACCCCATCCTGTCGATTTAACACCAACTTCAGTTTGAGTTTGGCGTGTACAGCCAGCTAAAGCAGTAGCAGCCAGCAATACTGCACCGGCTTGTGACGCAAATTTAGATTTAAGCATAAACGATCCTTTCGATTGTTGAGGATCATTTACCATTTTTGACCAAAATATGTCAAATTAGAGCCGCCTTATGCTCTAAAAATGCCAATTGAATCAGCTACTTTAGGGAAGAATTAGAAATCTTCGAGATCGCTCGGGGTCATGCCGCTAAACGATGTCTGACCCGCCCAGAAGCGTTCCAGCTGCTTCATCGTTGCGTTGAGATCGACGAGATCGGCATTCTCGATTTTCGCGTCTTTCAGTTTGCCTTCATGGCGTTTGAAAAGATCGTCGAGGAATTTGTGAAGTTCACGTCCCTTGTCCGTCAGCTTGACGCGGATCGAGCGTTTATCATGCACCGAGCGTTCCTGCGCGATATAGCCGTTCTCCGTCATCTTCTTGACGTTGTAGGAAACGTTTGAGCCGAGGTAATAACCGCGCAGCGTAAGCTCGCCGACCGTCATTTCGTCCGAGCCGACATTGTGCAGGATCATGGCCTGAATGTTGTTGATGTCCTGGATGCCTTTACGGTCCAGCTCTGTTTTCACAACGTCCAGGAAGTAACGGTGCAGGCGTTCGATCAACTGGATTGAATCATAATAGGCTGAGGTCACGATAGGCTCCTGAAGGGGAATATGAAAAGGACAGAGACTCTTATTGATAGATTTTAACCTAACGAGCTTAATCGACCAATCCTAAATTTTGATTAAAAAAAGCCTCGATTTGCTCCTTTCCAACCCTTTCAAGGGTCGGCGGGTTCCATTTGGGGCTTCTGTCCTTGTCGACGACGGCCGCGCGAACCCCTTCGATCAGATCGTGCCCCATCAGGAAATGCCCGGCGAGTTTCAGATCGCGCGCGATGATCGTGTCGAAATCCTCGTTTTCAGCGAGCATGACATGGCGCAGCGCGACTTTCACGCTTGTCGGTGATTTGCTTCTAATAAGGGCCTCGGTTTCAAGCGCCCACGCACCACCGTCTTGCGCCAGATTTTCGAGAATGGCTTCGGCGTTATCTGCGCCGAAACAGGATTCAATTTTGTCGTATGGCAGCGACGTATCACCAGGCGCAACTGCAAATCCTGCTATAATTTCTTCTGTGCCTGCCCCTGATGCGGCCAACGCCTCGACAAGCGGCTGCTCCTTTTCCAGCGGCATGAAATGTGTCGCCAGCCCGCATTTTATAAGATCCGCCGGGTTCGCGATATGCGCGCCGGTCATCGCCAGATAACGCCCGACATGATGCGGCGCGCGCGAAAGATAATGCGCAGCCCCTACATCAGGGAAAAATCCGATTGTGACTTCGGGCATCGCCCAGACGGTCTTTTCCGTTGTAATCCGGTATCTGCACGCGCCGGCGATCCCGACACCGCCGCCCATGGTAATGCCGTTCATAAACGAGATCGTCGGCTTGGCATAATGAAACAGCTCCTTGTTCAGTTCATATTCGTCGACGAAGAAGCTGACGACTGATTCTAGGCTCATCCGGCCTTCTTTGATGGCAATCGCCCCCAGGCGCGCCGCCTTGATATCGCCGCCCGCGCAGAAAGCCTTGCCGCCCGCGCCTTTGAAAAAGAAGGTTTTGATGCCCGCGTCTCCGCGCGCGGCGGAAAGCACCGCCAGCAGGGAATCGACCATCTCGCCGTTCAATGAATTCAGTGCTTCCGGCCTGTCCAATAGAACGCATTTTAAATGATTTTTATCTACACAAAGTATGTTCGACATTAGCCATGACCGGGGTTGAAAAAAACTCGTATATCAGTGACAATACTACATGCCCGTTCCGGCGCCGACTCTCACATACACGCGAGTTTATCATAATTCGTTAATGCGTTATTAAGCGGCAGAATGGCACAATCTCGTAAGCGGATGAACACCGCGACTCCGTATACCAAAACAGCCAGAAGGGCATTATGAAGTTTGTTGGTTTAGCGCTCATTTTCGTCTGTACATTCGGCGGTCTTTTAATCGCCACGCATTTCGACATGCATCACTTCATGGGTATCGTCATGGTTATCATCCATGCGTTCCCCGGTGAATTCGTCGTTATTTTCGGATGTGCCGTCGCCGCCTTTCTTACATCTAACTCGATGGGTGTCATCAAAGACACGATGGGCTATTTCCGGGCCCTTTCCAAACCTGCTGCCTATTCCAAGGAAGATTACGTTGAGCTTTTGAGTTTTATGTTTGCCACTTTCAAACTGATCCGCTCCAAAGGCTGGCTGGCGATCGAAGCCCATATCGAAAACCCGCATGATAGCGCTCTTTTCAACGCCTACCCCACGGTCGCGCACAATCACCATGCCGTCGTCTTCATTTGTGACTATCTCCGCATTATCTCGCTCGGCAATGAAAACCCGATGGTTATCGAATCCCTCCTCGATCTAGAGATCGAAACCATCGAACATCACCATGGACATCCGGGACATGCAATGCAGACGATGGCCGATGGTGTTCCTGCGCTCGGTATCGTTGCCGCCGTTCTCGGCGTTATTAAAACAATGGCATCGATTACCGAACCTCCGGAAGTTCTTGGTAGTATGATCGGCGGCGCTCTCGTCGGTACGTTCCTCGGGGTCTGGCTTGCCTATGGTATTATCGGCCCGATTGCCGGCGCGATGACTTCCCGTGCAGGCACCGAAGTCATGTACTACAAATGTATAAAAGTCGGCCTTCTGTCCTTCCTGCAAGGAACCGCGCCACAGGTCGCCGTCGAATTCGCGCGTAAATTCCTGCCGCATGAAGTTCAGCCTACATTCCAGGAACTGGAAGAGAAACTGAACACCATTACACCTCCGGCCTAAAGGTTCGTCATGGCCAAAAAAGAACCAGCAGCAGCCGATAGCAGACCGATTATCGTCGTCAAGAAGATCAAGAAAGTCGCGGGCGGCCACCATGGAGGTGCCTGGAAAGTCGCGTATGCCGACTTCGTAACGGCGATGATGGCCTTCTTTCTTTTGATGTGGCTCCTAAGCTCGACATCGAAAGAACAAAGAGACGGTATCGCTGAGTTCTTCGATCCAACGCCAAGCGTCGTCTCGGAATCTTCAAGTGGTGCCGGCGGCGTTATGGGCGGCCTGACCGTCTCTCCTGAAGGTTCGCGCGCCGCGGACAACCAGCCGATCATGTCAACCAATACGCCCCCCAGCCCTCCTACGAAATCCGCCAAGGACCTGACCAACGAACAGCTCGAAGCGGAAACCAAAAAACGTGAAGAGGCACAGTTCCAGGATGTTAAAAAGGAAATCGAGAAAGCCATCGCTGACTCTGACCTGAAAGATCTCGCCAAGAATTTGAAGATCGACATGACACCTGAAGGCCTTCGCATCCAGATCGTCGATCAGGAAGGCGCGTCGATGTTCCCGATCGGAAGCGCTCAGCCTTTCGCCAAGACTGAAAAACTCCTCGCCAAGGTCGGCGAGATCATCAAGACCATGCCGAACCAGATTTCGATCCGCGGCCATACCGACGGCGCGCCCTATTCCGAAGGTGCCGATTATACCAACTGGGAATTGTCGAGCGACCGCGCGAACTCCAGCCGCCGCGTTCTCCTGAATTCCGGCATTCCGCAGGCGAAGATTTCAAACGTCGTCGGCAAGGCCGATACGGATAACTATGTGAAGAAGAACCCGCTCGACCCGCAAAACCGTCGTATCAGCATTATCCTGCTACGTGGAAGCATGACCAAGGAGAGCGGCAGCGTCAATTCCATGGATAATCCAGGCCCTGCCGCGCCCGCTGCTCCGAGCTATGCGCCATCTCAGGGCAAGGTCCAGTTTCCCTAAACTTGACAGATTCTAAATTCCTGCCTATATTTCTGGAATGATGAGTTCAGCGATCCAGCTTCGAATGTTCATGCGTAACGGTAAAGCGTAAGCTTTACCGCCAAAGTGCTGCGTTTTCTCAGCCACCTTATCCTATCAAAAACAACAGGGAATTCAGGATATACGCTATGAGTCTCATTACATCTTCTTACATGATAATGCGGTCGGACAGAGACTAACCCTCTGTCCGCAAGGGCTGCAACATAGTGCGCCCTAAAACACATTCAAAATTCAGCAAATCATTAAGGAGATAAACTATGTCACAAATTTCAACCCTCTTCGGCAATTTCACAAACGACAGGCATAACTATGATGTCCGGGATTTTGGCGGTCACGGCCATTCCGTTCGCCATACCTTTGCCGTCGTTAATAAAGATGTTGAGGGTTCGCCCGTTGTCGATAGCGTCGATATTCAGGGAACCAACAACAAGGAAACCGAACAGCGTGTGCGCGCATTGCTGAAACGCACCGGCTTCAAGGAAGTCGAACCAGCCTAAATAAAACCGCATAAATAAAAAAGGGAGCTTCGCGCTCCCTTTTTCTTATCCGAATTTGTTGGATCTCGGGAAACCGTTCGGCGGCAGCTTGCCGGCCTGCGCCCGTTCGCCGATCCATTCCTTGACGTTGGAAACGGCAACTTCCTTGGTACCTGACAGGAAGGTCAGGCCTTCTTTCAGATTGAATGCCTTGGCATCGGAGAAATCTCCGTCCTTGTATTTTTGCAGCATCACGCCCTTGCCCTTGGCGAGTTCCGGAATCTGGTCGAGTTTGAAGACCAGCATTTTCCTGTTTTTACCAATGATGGCCAGATGATTGTCCTTTGCGTCGAGCGGTCGGCAATAAACTGCATCACCGTTATCTTCAACGCTCATGATCTGCTTCCCATTCTTCGTCTGGGCAAGAATATCGTTCGAAGAGATGACGAAACCGCGCCCGTCGCGCGCGATGAGCAGGAATTTCTTGTCCGGCTCGTGCACAAAGAGCGATACGATATCCGCATCATTCGGAATATCGGCGATCAGGCGCACAGGCTCGCCAAAGCCCCGGCCCGACGGCAATTTGTCGCCGCCGAACGTATAGAAACGACCATTCGTTGCAAAGGCGATGAACTTATCCGTGGTCTGGCCCTCGACAATAAACTGCTCGCGGTCGCCTTCCTTGTATTTGATATCAATACGATTGACTTCGTGGCCTTTCGCGGCGCGGATCCATCCCTTGGCAGAGCAGATCACGGTAATCGGCTCTTTCTCGATCATCGCAGCCTGCAGGTCGACCGCGACCGGCGACGGCGGTTTGCCAATAACCGAGCGGCGTTTGCCGAGCTCGGGCACTTCTGCATAGGACTGTTTCAGTTCGCCGACCTGCTTCTTGATCTCGGTCCATTGACGTGCTTCGGATTTCAGCAGTTTCTCGAGCGTATCTTTTTCTTTCGAGAGTTTGTCATGTTCGCGTTTAAGCTCCATTTCCTCAAGCTTGCGCAAAGAGCGCAAACGCATATTGAGGATAGCTTCCGCCTGAACGTCGCTCAGCGTAAAGCGCTTCATCAGGATCGGCTTCGGCTCGTCATTCTCGCGGATGATCGCGATGACTTCGTCGATATTGAGGAACACGATCAGGTAACCGGCCAGAACCTCGAGGCGGTGATTGACCTCGGCCAGGCGGTTCGTCGAACGGCGTACCAGGACTTCCTGGCGGTGATCGAGCCAGGCGCGCAGAATTTCTTTCAAATTCATGACACGCGGTGTCACGCCTTTGTCGAGGACGTTCATATTGAGCGGGAAACGGCTCTCGAGATCGGTGACACGATAGAGGGCTTCCATCAGGAGTTCCGGCTCGACCGTTTTATTCTTCGGCATCAGGACAAGACGGATATCCTCGGCGCTCTCATCGCGCACGTCATCCAGCATTGGGATTTTCTTGTCATTGATAAGCTCGGCGATTTTCTCGACGAGTTTGGCTTTCTGTATCTGGTATGGAATCTCGGTGACGACAATCTGCCAGTTATCACCCTTGAGCTCTTCCTTGAACCACTTGGCGCGCACGCGGAATGAACCACGACCTGTCTTATAAGCTTCGGCAATAGCTTCTTTTGATTCAACGAGCGTGCCCCCGGTCGGGAAATCCGGCCCTTTGACGATCTTGCAGAGATCCTCAATGCTCGCATCATTCTCAAGAATGGCTTCCATTGCTTCGCAAAGCTCAAGAATATTATGCGGCGGAATGCTGGTCGCCATACCGACCGCGATACCTGATGCACCGTTGGCCAGCAAATTCGGGAAGTTCGACGGGAATACGACCGGCTCCTGCGTGTCACCGTCATAAGTGAAGCGGAAATCGACCGCATCTTCGTCAATGCCTTCGAGCAAATTCATTGCCGTCATCGTCAGGCGGGATTCCGTGTACCTCATCGCCGCCGCGTTATCGCCGTCGATGTTACCGAAGTTTCCGTGGCCGTCGACGAGCGGATAGCGAACAGCGAAATCCTGCGCGAGGCGGACAAGCGCGTCATAGACAGACTGGTCGCCATGCGGGTGGAATTTACCGATCACGTCACCGACAACCCTCGCCGATTTTTTCGGCATCAGGTTCGGCGCGAGTTTCAATTGGTACATCGCGAACAGCAGGCGGCGATGGACAGGTTTCAGACCGTCGCGCACGTCCGGCAGAGAGCGCGCCATGATGGTCGAAAGCGCATAAGAGAGATAACGCTCCGACAGGAGCTGCGTCATTGGCTGATCGAGAATTTTATGCTCGACGGGTTTGGCGGGAGTACTGCCTTTTTTAGCCATAATAAATCCTAAAGTGCTGCGCCCTAAGCGGCGGTAACCAGTTTATGATCAATTGTTTTGGCAAAAAGGCTTTCAAAACGCAAGCGTGCTTCCGGAACACCCTTTGTATGATGTGTAAAAACCCAGTTCTCAAGGAAATGGCCGGTCATTTTGAGGCCTTTGAGCACATCGTCGGGCTGGCCGTCGCGAATCCCTCCGGGCTTAAGGAATTCAGGAAGTTTGAGCAATTTGTCCTTATAAGGCTCCCCCGCCGCGCGGCTGACGGCGCAACCGGATTTTGGAGATATATAAGTGAGTGTAGCGGGATCGCCGCCGGTCACACAGCGCGTGAAATCCAGCCCGAAGCCAAGTTCCTTCATAAAAGCGATTTCCCAGAGCACATAAACCGCGCCCCACACCTCGCTTTGCAATGTTTCGAGAAGCGCGTTCATACCGTAGAAAATTGCGGGATGATTTTCACGCTCGGGCAGCGAGGCATCGCAAAGCGCGCAGGCCGATAACAGCGCCGATAATTTTAAATGATCGTCCATCAGGAAGGCTGCGAGGTTTTTACCCTGATCGAAACTCATCGTGCCGAGCTGGTTCTCGACCTTGGCTTTCCATTCGACATGAACGAGCGTTCCCGGTTCAAGCGCACCACGGTTCTTCGTTGATCTGGCCGCATGGACATAGCCGTTATGCCGGCCCCTGTTTTCGGTCAGCACCGATACGACCGCGCCGTTTTCACCGTGGGGGCGCGCCGAGAGAACAATTGCTTGATCGGACCATTCTTCCATGTCTCTAATATGGCATGACAATATGGTGAATAACCAGCCCATTTTACAGGATACAGGATGCTGCCCCCGACCCCTTTCTATCTGCTTCGCCACGGTGAAAGCGAAGCGAACCTCTCCGGCAAGGCCGCCGGCGGTGGCGTTGACTCGCCACTGACTCCGAGAGGTGAAGATCAGGCCCGCGCCCTGGCCGAAGTCGTGCATGACCTTAAAATTAAACCATCGATTATCTTCTCAAGCTCGATGCAGCGTGCGCGACGCACGGCGGAGCTGGTCAATGAAACGCTCGGCCTTTCCCATACCGTTCTTGAAAGACTTGAAGAACATCATGTCGGCGACTGGGAAGGACAGCCCTGGAGCGAAATCGGCCCGAAAATGAAAGCCGATATCAATCCGCCCAACGGGGAAAGTTACGTACAATATGCGGAGCGCGTAAAGACGACATTGAATCCGGCCCTGAGCCGTACCTATGAAACCCCGCCTTTGATTGTCGCGCATGGCGGCACTTTCTATGCGATCGGCAGGCTGTATGGCTGGAAAATCACCGAAACCCAGAATTGTCATCTGCACCGCTTCGATCCCTACCCTGACCATGCAGAATTCCCATGGCAGGTTTTTGAGTACAATATCCGCGATTTCGGCCTATATGAACGTCGCTCGAGTTATTGCCCCCTATCCCGAACAAAAGGAGAAAGCCTATGAAATATATAGATATCGCCAATACAAAAATCCCCGTCCTTGGCTATGGCACATGGCAGCTCAGGGATCAGGAATGCGAACAGGGCGTTACGAAAGCGATTGAGATCGGCTATCGCCATATCGACACCGCGCAGATTTATGAGAACGAAGCTGAAGTCGGCACTGCCATTAAGAACAGCGGCATCAATCGTAAGGATATTTTCCTAACCACCAAAATCTGGAAGAGCAATGTCGGGCAAAGCAATCTTGCCAGATCTCTCGATGAAAGCCTCAAAAAACTTAAAACCGATTATGTAGATCTTTTGCTTATTCACTGGCCCGTTGACGAAGTAAGTTTTAGCGAACAAATGAAAGCGCTAACCGAAGTACAGAAACAAGGGCTGACGAAACTTATCGGCGTTTCAAACTTTTCCGTTGCACAGATGAAAGAAGTTAAGGAAAAACTGGGCGCACCTATCGTTAACAATCAAATAGAATACCATCCGTTCCTGTCACAAAAACCTGTGCTGGATTACGTGCGTTCGCATGACATGTTCGTCACTGCTTATTCCCCCGTTGCGCGCGGCAGGGTCATGGAAGATCCGACCGTTCAGAAACTTGGCGAAAAATACGGCAAGTCGGCAGCACAGGTCGGGCTTCGCTGGCTTATCCAGCAGGATCAGGTTGCGGCCATTCCAAAAGCTTCCAAGGAATCCCATGCCCGCAGCAATTTCGAGATCTTCGATTTCGAGCTAACGGCAGAAGAGATGCAGGCATTGCACAATCTCGCCAGTCCCGATGGAAGAATCGTAAACGCAGCCGCCACACATTGGGATCAGGCCGCCTAATTAAGACGCTGCCAGACCTCGAGAGCCTGTTTCGTCTCGGCGACATCATGGACGCGCAGCATATGCACACCCTTTTCGCGTCCCCAAATGGCAGAAGCCAGCGAGCCACCCAGACGCTGATCCGCAGGCGCAGGCCCTGCGATCTTGTCGATAAAATTCTTGCGTGAAGCCCCAAGCAAAAGCTTCACGCCGAGCTTGTGGAAATGCTCAAGATTGCGCAGTAAGTCCAGATTATGCTCGAGCGTTTTTCCAAAGCCAAGACCGACATCGGCATAAATCCTGCGCTTCTCGATACCAGCCTGCATGCAAACAGCGATGCGCTGCTCGAGAAATTTGAATACTTCATCGACAACATCCTTATAGGCCGGGCTATCCTGCATCGTCTGCGGATTCCCCTGCATATGCATAAGGCATACGGACACGCCCGCGCTGGCCGCAAATTCAACCGCCCCCTCGTCCTGCAGTGCGTTTATATCATTGATAAACGTGGCACCGGCTTCGACAGCCGCACGCATGGTCGCCGTATGGCGCGTATCAATAGAACTTTGTAACTTATGCGTTGCGAGTTTTTTAATGACAGGCACGACACGGGAAATTTCCTCTTCGACTGAAACTTCCCGGGCATTGGGTCGCGTCGACTCACCACCGATATCCAGAATATCCGCGCCGGCGGCAACCAGTTTCAATCCATGTTCGACAGCCTGTTCGCAATCGAGAAACTTTCCGCCGTCCGAAAAACTGTCAGGCGTGACATTCAGAATTCCCATGATAAGCGGCCTATTCATGCGGCCTCGCCAGTTGATCTGCGGGGATTTTATTTATCAGCGAAGGCAGATCCGCACCTGAAATCGGATGGACCCATTCGGGTGCGATATCCTGCAAGGGCAACAAAACAAAAGCGCGCTCATGCATCCTTGGATGCGGCACGATTAATGAGGGGCGGTCTATGATCTCGCGGTTATAGGCTACGAGGTCAAGATCCAGCACGCGCGGCTCATTACGCTCGAAACGAACGCGGCCAAAATCTGCTTCTATTTTATGAAGTAATGACAAAAGCTGGAAGCCATCGAGTTCGGTTTCAGCCTCAACGACCGCGTTGTGATACCACGGCTGGTCGGATATCGGCACCGGAGCCGTCAGCCAGATGCGTGATGATTTCACAACACGGATACCATTGTCCTCAAGCGCATCGATCGCCGCCTGAATGGTTTCAGCAGGCGTTCCAAAACGACTGGGCAGATTGGCCCCGAGGGCTATTAAAATCACGGCGTTTTCCAAATGAAAAGAGCAGCTCTATCAGCTGCTCTTTGTCACATATTTTCAATAGGTTTTCTATTTATAATTAGGTGCCCCAGGTACGGAAAGCGCCTGAATCCATGTGAACGAAATTGCTCTTCGGATAGTAACCGACACCGCCCGCATGAAGTCTTGTCGCAAGGTCATGGATACGCTTGATCGAAACATTGCCCATGCGAACGTCGATCGCCTGACCTGCCATATGCAGGGAATGTTTCGCCACGCCACCGCCTTCGTTTCTCAACATGGCGTTGGTCTTTGGCGTACGGTAGCCCGAAAGCAATGAATAAGGCTCGGAAGAACCGGTTGCCTTATGGACAATCGCCACGATATCGATCGCGCGTGGATCGATAGGAAAGATTTCATTCTGGCGAAAATCGCGAAGTACGTAGTTAATACGCTCAAACGCTGAAGGAAGATATTTGTTCCCGATACGGTATACGCCGGAAAATGTTTCGCCTGTGTGTTCGTTACAAAATGAGACTGAGTAAGCTCCGCCTTCTGGAAGCGCAAGCGCAGGCTTGGCGCAGGTCGCCGATAGAGCTGCCGTCACGGACAAGGTCAGGCCGGCTCTTAAAAAACCGCGACGCTCCATGGTTTGCTCTACAGCAGAAATAAAAGAAGTCATTTCATACCTTTCTGGTTAGTTAACAAAAGTAAAGTACTCAGAAGTTCTCGCACCAGCATGAGAAGTTTCTAGCAAATTGAATTTATAATGAAAAGGGTTACGAAAGGGTGAATCTGATTATCCACCGACTATTTCAGTTTAATCCATGTGGATATTTGAGCTCAAGATAATTGTAACATACGGAACTGAAACATTTTTTACTAACAATGTTACTAAAATTTTATCTAATTACTTTTGCTTCAGTATCAATTACTTGCGGAAAAGAAATCGCAACCGGCAGTTTTTCTTTCTTTGAAAGTTCTGCTACGAGTTTTTCATCACTGCCGTAAATATCCTGACCGTAAATAAGGTCGCCATCTGCATTCTGCCATATGGTTTGATATAATATGAAAACGGGAATTTTTTCGCTCGCAGCCACTTCGATCGTATTTTTCTTAGCCAGAATGGCGTTCAGCCTCTCTTCTGACCAGTCGCCATTACGGTCGAGGATAAAATTCGCGACCTTTCTGGGCTCGGCCAGACGAATACAGCCATGGCTCAATGCACGGAAATCCTTCGTAAAAAGATCGGGCGAATTCGTGTCGTGCAGGTAGATATTATACTGGTTCGGCATCAACACACGGATCTTGCCCAGCGGGTTTTCATCGCCCGGATTCTGGATCATCGCGAAATTTTTGAGATCGGCTTCAGTAATCTCATCCCATTTCACGTCTTTTGGCGAAATAGGTTTCGCGCCGTCTGACGTATAATAAAGAAGCTGCAAATTCTTCTTGGCGAGCGCGTCCGGATTTTTGCGCAGCTCAGGCAGCAAGTCCTTCGTCTGTATCGACGGCGGCACATACCATGAAGGATTGAAACGAATGCCTGTGACATCAGTGCGGAAGCTCGTCGTCGGC
>JBEHYB010000059.1:0-16241 GCA_048498395.1 Pseudomonadota bacterium | reverse complement strand
TACGCGCGCTCAAGCAACTGATCGACACGTTCGATTACAGCCAGGAAGAAGTCGCCGAGAAAGTCGGCAAGTCACGTTCTTATGTTTCGAACATGCTACGTCTGTCAGAACTTGCGGCTGAAGTCGCTGGCATGGTCGAAGACGGCGCGCTTTCCGCAGGTCACGCGCGGACGTTGCTGGGCCTTGATAAAGTGAAACAGGTCGAGCTTGCCAAGAAAATCGTCAGTCAGCATTTGAATGTGCGTCAGGCTGAAAAACTGGCGAACGCCGAAAAAGGTACTGTCTCGAAAACCAAGCTCGACAATCTCGGCAAGAAAATCGAGAAGGGCGCGAACGGCGAAAAGGACATCAATACATTGTCCCTCGAGCGCGAAGTCTCCAATGTTCTCGGCATGACCGTTACGATCGATATGATCGACCATCAGGCAGGATCGATGAGCATAAGCTTCAAGAATCTCGACCAGCTCGATGAAGTGCTACACCGCCTTTCACATAATCCCGGAAGACTGGCGATCAGGGGCTAGGCTCCAAATTTGCAATAATCCGGATAAAGCCGTAAATTCATGGGAGTGAGTTTATGAGTAATCGCCCATGGCTGGAAACGCTGTAAGAAAAGAAGCCAAGCCGCCTGTCAGAAAACATCTGCAAAATGACATTTTGCATTTGCTTTCGCCGCTGCAAAACCTGTCTCCCGAACTTGTGGTCTATCCCGATTATACGATCGAAACGCCGATCGGATTTTTCAAACTCGCCTATTCGGAAAAGACGCATACCAGCGCGCTTTTCTATTCGCGCCATGCCGACAATCTTGCCGGAACAGCCGATGACGCAAGTGAAATCGCGCATAAGAAATTCATGTACCTGATCGCGATGCGCCAACATTATCATGGCGAGAATGCGAAATGGGATACAAACGATGCGCGCCAGCAACTCGATATGACATGGGCGCAAGCTGCCATTCATGACGTGCTATATAAATTGCCGCGCGCCCTGCAGCGTGAAGCGACGCTGCACAAAATTTCGGATCTTTATATCTCGACTTTCCTTGGCTATGAGCCAAGCGAGGAAGAAGACGGCAAAACAAGTGTTCGCATCACCACCAAAGCCGGTGAAAAATATCACTTCATCGACCGTAAAAACAAACCGCCAATAACCGGGCCTTTTGGCTGGCTCACGAAAAAACTTTCAAGCGATTTCAATCTCGCTGCGAAAGCCGATCCACAATCCGACGCGCAGGTTTACAGCTTCGCAAAGAACGATGTCATCGAAGCGGTCCTGGCGGATTTCCATGCGCGGTTGCTGCAAATCTGGAAAGGGGTTGATCCCGTTACCTGGAAAGAAAAAAGCATCGTACCGATGCTGACGTTAAGCCGGATCGGCGATGCGGTTTTATCCAAGGCAGCCGAGATACAGGAGGGCGCAAAAGAGGATCCCGAAATCTTTATTCGCAAAGCTCTTGAATATACAGCGCATATACTCCTCGGCGGACCGATGGCTCTGGTCGAAGCAGAGATCATTCACCATACGTCAGAAATCGGTGAGCTGGAGAAGAAAGGAATTTCACCGCAATGGAAAGCGATCGGCGCGCAGCATTTCAAACGCTTTCCAACGATTACCTCCAATCTTCACGGCATCCTGACCCAGCCGGACGAGGCGCATTTCAAGGATTTGAAATGGCTGACCCCCGAGAAACATATGCTGAATTTCGCAGCCTCTGCGGCACAGGCGACACCTACGCGCGAAAGACTTTTCAATACCTGGCTGAAGAGTCAGTTACTCGCGCCTTATGCGTCCATCTTCCAGTATCTCGGGCAAGACGGCGCAACAGGGCCCGAGAATACGAAACTGATACTGGCATCAGCCTCCACCGGTACGCAGATTTTCTACATACCGGGTGAGGATGATATCTATGCCTATTACAACGTGCCCGATAACAAGATCTCTGAGCGCAAACTCAATTACGATGCGGAGGATTTTTTCAATGCCGGCGAAGTCATCAAGCTCAGCCTTTCAAACCCCGGCAAGCCTTTTGAGAAAATCGCCTATGAAGATTTCAAACGCGAGTTGCGCGCGAAAACCGGTATAGAGAATATTCCTTTCCCGAAAGCCCAGGAGCCGCCCGCGACCCTCCTTTCCGCCGCGCCGGAATTCTCAATCGCGCGCAAGGCAGATTCTCCCCGGCATTACCTGCCAGTGACAGGAATTGCCGGGTCGCGCTTTACAGAGCATGTCAACAGGCTCGCGCTTTAAAATCAATAGCTTAACCCATAAAATCTCCATATATATGTAAATGGCATAGGGCTTGCAATTTCTGTTTCATGTCTAAAAACAGGAGAGAAAAAATGCTCAATTATGCTTATAAAACGACCGTCTTCATGCGCGGTTCCGTCTTTATCATGCTTTTGATCGGCATGTTTCACGGCTGATAAAAACTAATAATAACAACGGAGGGTTTTAAGATGACTGATTTTGTATATGGCGCGACCATGATGGCCTGCATCGGCGCTCTAATGGTATTTATCAACGCCTATATGACTCTCGGCTAAGCCTATTTGCCGATACAGAAGTCACGGAAAATCATGTCGAGCAGGTCTTCGACATCGACGCGGCCCGTGATGCTCCCCAGATAACGAATAGCCAGGCGCAGATCTTCCGCCGCAAGCTCCGGCAAAGCTGCCAAAGCCGAACGCTCAAGGGCTGAATGGGCCTTTTCAAGCGCCTCACGATGGCGCGCCCTCGTCAAAGCCGGGGTATTTCGTGCGCCTATCGCAGAATTCAGGTGTTGCACAATAGACTGCAGCAAATTTTCCAGCCCCTGCCCGGTCCTGCTCGAAATTTTAAGGCCTTCCTTTGCGCGGAATGTGCTTTCGTCAACCTTATTGGCGACCAGTATCGAGGCCTCGTCGAGAAGCGCCAGCGTCTTTACATCAGGGACCTTCGTACCATCAAACAGCAGGATCTTGAGATCGGCGTTTTCGGCCCTTGCAAGCGCGCGGCGGATGCCTTCGCTTTCAATCTGGTCGCTGGTCGCCTCCCTGATTCCAGCCGTATCCGCAACAATGACCGGGAATCCGCCAAGGTCCAGATGGACTTCGATAATATCGCGGGTCGTGCCGGCCGTGGGTGAGACGATCGCAACATCACGATTGGCAAGTGCATTCAAAAGCGAAGACTTACCTGCATTCGGCGCACCCAGGATGGCGACCTGGAACCCATTACGCAGCCTCTCCCCGCGGCGATTGTCGTTCAGATGTGCGCCTATCTGTCTGGCCAGATCGGAAATATCGGGGCGGACCTTAAGCAACAAATCATCCGGCAAGTCCTGATCGGAGAAATCGAGATCGGCCTCCATCAGGGCGAGTGTATGCGCGAGGCGGTTTTTCCAGTCTTCATAGAGTTTTTCGAGAACGCCTGACATTTGCTCAAGTGCCTGCAGGCGCTGGGCTTCGGTTTCGGCATCGATCAGGTCGGCAATGGCCTCAGCCTCGGTCAGGTCGAGGCGGGAATTTTCAAAAGCGCGGCGGGTAAATTCGCCCGGAAGCGCCATTCGGTGATTTTTCTGCTGTGACAGGGAATGCAGCATGGTTTGCACAACAGACCAGCCGCCATGCATATGATATTCAACGACATTTTCGCCAGTGAAACTCCAAGGTGCAGCAAAAACAATGACCAGCGCCTCGTCGATTTTGCGCCCGTCATGGGATAATCTACGGATCGAAGCAGTACGCGGTTGCGGTAGAACCTGCCCCGGCGCAAACGCCATAAGGCTGTCATGGGCGGCGGGCCCCGAAACGCGGATGATCGCTAGCGCCCCGCGCCCCGGGGGCGTGGCCAGAGCGTAAATAGTGTCAGGCAGGGCTGTCATTCTTACTATTTTTTCTTCCGTGGCTCTTCGACCGGCTCGTCAGGATTGACCGTCACATTTGCCATCGAGGTCATCTGCTTCCAGAAATTCTGCTGCACTTCAGACCAACCCTGGAATATCGCCGGAACCCAGGTTTTCATCAGGTCCTCGGGGGCCATCGTCTTCATATTGTCCATCAGCTTGGTATTGAGCTGGTCCATCACCGCCTGCTGCATCGGCATCATATCCGGCACGCCCAGGAATTCGCGGGCCTCTTCGGGGGTACAGTCGAAATTGATCTGAAAGCGCATGGTAAATCCTTTTCAAGTTCTGGCCTTTTATTTAATGCGTTTAGAGCTTCAAAACCATCAAATAAGTCATTTACATATTAACATATAATGTGATAGGGTCCGGCCATGAGTTTTATGAGTATGACGGGCCAATTCGCAAAAACCGCCTCCGCCGGGGATTTTTCAATCCTGCCCGCGCCCTATCTCGACATAGGTAAATATGATGCTGCCGGAATCCCGCCTAAAATCGGCACCTTACCCCTTCTGCGCGACAGCTCTTTATGGCCTGCGGAGCCTTGCGGCACGGCGATCTATGAATGCCCGCCCGACCTGACCGGCACATTGCGCGTCATGTCAGAAACAAGTCATGAACTTCTCGAGGTGCAGGCGACATGTCTGTTCAACCAGATTGCCGGGGCGCTGCCGCTCGACGGCGTGACCCAGATCGTGATCTATGCTTCGGACGCGCCTTATACAGGCGAGAATATTTTCAAATATGCCCATAACGACGATACGGACCTTTCCTTTATCGCCTCTTCCGAGCCAAGCGTCTTTTACCCCGATTTACCGCCGCAAATCTGCCGCGACATGCTCGATGACCAGCGCGCCCTAACATCGCAGGCAAATACCGCCTATGCGATTTACCGCCCAAATCCTGGCGATATCACGGTCTTCAATAAAAACCACTCGCACCGCTCGCCGGGCTCAAATGAAATAAGCTCCGGCCGACGCTTTACTTTGATGGCGCGGGCCTATATGGAGCTTGACTGGATGGAAGCGCGTAATAAAGCCGGGGAAACGCGCTACATGGAACAACGATACGCCATGGGCGGAGCCTGAGAATAACAATGCTGAGTAATTCCTTTAACCCGATCGCCATTGCCCCCGCCGATTTGCTGCGCGTCCTGACACCGCGCGATACGTTTAATGAAACAGCCGCACCGGGCCTGCCGCTCAGTCTGGGATTCCTGCCGGAACTTGCCGATATCAGCAAATGGCCCGCACTGGCGAGCGACAAAACCCCGTTTGATAAAAACGAGTTGCGCAAACTCCGGACCATTAAAAATATTGCGGATTTCGCGCCACGCCAGTCTGCAGCAATGCTGCAGGCCCTTTTGCAGGTCATTCCCATGAACGCTTTTGAAAAACTTGAGATTGAGACATGGGATCATTGGCGCATCGCCGACGCGCCGGGCATGCATGGCCGCACCCATCTGGATTCAGAGCCGGACGAGATTTATAATTTCACCGCTATCGCGAGCTTTTATGATCGCACGATTTTCAATCCGGAGCTTTCGCCGCTGGAACTTGAAAAACTAACCGCCGATCTGCCTCATCGCGCCACCATCGATCCGTCGGGCTTTAAGGATTTCACCGGACAGCCCTGCGAGATCATGTTCTTTAACGACAGGCGTTTCGGGCATCGCGATCCGCGCAACAATCGCAGCGTCGCGCAGTGGCGGGAAGAGCTTGCGCCCTATCCGGATGCAGGGAAGATAATACATCGGGATGGTGCAATCCGCCGCGCGTCCGTGCTCGCGATGATGACATTGAAGAAAAACTGGGTGACAAACAGATGCGCCGAGCTTGCCGGGATCGCGCCGGCATGAGTAAATTTTACACAAAAGCCGATTTTGCGCGTGTTATGCGGCCTCTCGATGAATTCAACAGAACTGCCGCCTCCGGCCCGCCGCTCGATCTCGGCCCCCTGCCCGGCATGACGGATCTCAATCTCTGGCCCGCCACGCCCGCAGGCATCCTTGTTTACCGCCCACTTGAAAACGCACGAATTGAGAAAGGTTTTCTCGGCGATCACGCCGCCAATTTCTACGGCCTTCTCAAGGAAACCGTCCCGGAAAAAGCCATCAAACGCATCGAGATTATTGCGATCGACAGCTGGCACGATCCTGATGTCGAAGAATTCCTCATGATCCCTCATCTCGACGGAAACGCCCATTTAAAGGGCCATTTTACAGGGCTGGCCACCTTCCCCAATACCTCTTATTACTTCCCGGAAGTGCCTCTTGATAAGTTTAAGGATCTGGCGAGCTACCAGGAATTCAATCCCGGGGAGCATAAAATATACCGTCCGCGCCCGGGCCACGGCGCGCTCTACAACGATAATAAATTCCCCCATTGCGCGCCGCCGAATACGCGAGAGGAATGCGCGCCAGTTATCGCCCATTACGGGCGGCCCGATATCATGCTGCGCGATGACGGGCATATCCGCCGCCTCAAGATCAAGGCCCGAATGGTCCTGCAGGAGAAATGGATCGGCGGTGTCTGCAAAAGCCTCGCGGATTTCGATTTCTCCTGAAAAAATCACTGGACGTATAGCTATAGAAATATAGTCTCTTAGCCGCATGTTGAAGCCTCCGACCGAATATGTGCCGCCACCTCCGCCGCCGCCCCTCGAGCAGTCGGTCAAGGAGCGCGCGCTAAAGAAACTTCAGGCGCTGGCCAAAGGCAATGGCATCAAGCCTGAATCCATTTCGGTCGCCAGCGCGGGCGGCCAGACACTCAGTTTCCCTGCCCGCACCTATATTCGTCTCAGCACCCAGTATACGAGCCGCACTGAAGCCGGGAAAATCGAAAAGGGCGAAGCCATCGGCACGCCCGCCGCCTTCGAACAGGCGCTTAAAAACATGACCATCCAGACCCAGCGCGAAGCCGCAAAAAGACGGGTGATTACCGACCTTATCCTGGCGCGGCCGGACAAGGGTTACGGCGCGCGCGATCAGGTCATCAAGTTCGACACGATGGCACGTGATTTCGTCAGTCACGAGGGTTGTGCGGCCTGCAGCCAGAGCGGAAAGACAACCTGTCATAAATGCGGCGGACAGTCCTTCATCACCTGCCAGACTTGCCATGGCAAACAGAATATTCTCTGCCAGACCTGCCGCGGTGCCGGACAGGTCACACATAATGGAAAATCTGTCACCTGCAACAGGTGCAAAGGCCGCAACCGCATCGCCTGCCCGGCTTGTCAGGGACGGGGCCAGACGCAATGCAAAACCTGTAGCGCGAGCGGCAGCGTCAGCTGCGTCAAGTGCAAGGCGACGGGATGGCTCTCGCACATCGCGCACGTGGAGCTGCTCGGTCACCTGCATTTCGATTACGACCGCCAGGGCCTGCCGATCGAACTGACAAAACTTCTCGACGCTTTCGCGCCGAAATATGTCGAGAAAAAAGATGTCGAGGCGACAGTCCTCATGCAGGAATACAACGAAAACGAGCCGCCCGAGAGCATTCCGATCGATTACAACGTGCGCGTCCCGCATGGCGAAATCACCTTTAATATGGGCAAAAAACGTACGATTTCGGCGACGATGCTCGGCTGGAACGGTGAGATTATCAAGGCACCCGACTTCCTCGACGATCTTACCAAAAAGGGCCAGGGCACACTCGCCCGCGCCGCGCAGGGCGAAGGCAATGTCGGTGGCCAGCTGCGCGACGCTGCGCGCTATCGTATCCTGCGTGAAGCGATCATCCTTTCCGCCGCGCAATCGACGACGCGCAAAGCGCTGTCACATCTCCTGCTCAAATATCCTGTCGGCATGTCGTCGGATAAAATGCTGCAGCTCCTGATGCAGGCGGCGCGCGCCATGCAGATCATTACCCGTAAACCGCGTATCGCAGGCCTTGTGCTTGGAATGCTTATATTTACGGGCTTTTGTGCCACCTACTTTCTGAATTTGCGCGCCTTACTCCCTGCCGAACTTTCAAAAATTCCAAAAGTCGATCCGATGCTGTCGTTGATTTTATGCGATGTCATGCTGATCCCGCTCGGCACATTGACCGGCGTTATATTTGCCCAGGTATTCGCCGGCGACGCTCTCAAAAAAACGCTCAAAGGCCTCGCCTCACCGGCGACGATCAAACGCATCATGCCGAAAATCGACTGGACGATCTGGGCTTCGGCCACGCTCGCGCTCGCCATCACCGGCGCGTTCTATTTCACGATGGTACTTAAATAACGATCGCTCAAAAATTTACCGTCCGGAATGGGGCGATTCCGGACGGTAAACGGCTTTGGGTGAAGTACCTTATTTTCGCAATAAACATCTTGGCTTCAGTATGAAGCCTCTTGCCACCTCCAGACAGCAAGCTGTTGAAGGGCTTCCTGCGACCGGCATTCGCGGTACGCCTTGATCGCCCTAATCTTTTCACCACTGGGGACCTGTTTCAGGTATTGGCCGCAGGCCGAGGCAGATGGTTTCGGGGTGTCTGCTGAAACACTTGAGGCATTTGCAAATTCCTCTATCTGGGCCTGTATTGAAGCAGGCGCGACATGCGGCAGAGGAAGCTGATCGAGGGCCAGTGCCTGGTGCGAGACAAATGATGCTGAGATGATGCTGACAACTGCCAGCAGACAACGCGAAACCATGATACCCATCCTGTTGAAATAGCCGTCTGTAAGTGCGCGGCTCTAATACTATTGCAACATACAAAAGTGCAGGTCTTCAACAGCTATCGTTTCGAATTTGAAGTAAATTTGATTACAGTTTGTTACGCGCGCCAAGTAACAGATCAAGAAAAACCCCGGTAAAAACCGGGGTTTTAATAAGTATTTCAATTCTTTTACTGGTTCATACTCTGGAAGAAATCGTCGTTGGATTTCGTGTCCTTGAGCTTGTCGGACAGGAATTCCATCGCGTCCACGGTACCCATCGGGTTGAGAATACGGCGCAGGACCCACATTTTCTGCAGTGTTTCTTTCGGTACCAGCAGCTCTTCTTTCCTTGTACCGGATTTCTGAATATCGATCGCAGGGAAGATACGCTTGTCGGCGATCTTGCGGTCGAGAACGATCTCGGAGTTACCCGTACCTTTGAATTCCTCGAAAATGACCTCGTCCATACGCGAGCCGGTATCGATCAGGGCTGTCGCGATAATGGTCAAAGATCCACCCTGTTCAATATTACGGGCCGCACCGAAGAAACGTTTCGGACGCTGCAGTGCGTTCGCATCCACACCACCGGTCAATACTTTACCGGAGCTTGGAACAACAGTGTTGTATGCACGGGCAAGGCGGGTAATGGAGTCGAGAAGCACGATAACGTCGCGTTTATGTTCGACAAGGCGTTTGGCTTTCTCAAGCACCATTTCCGCGACCTGTACGTGACGTGATGCAGGTTCATCGAAAGTAGATGAAATGACTTCACCGCGCACGGAGCGCGCCATGTCGGTCACTTCCTCAGGACGTTCGTCAATCAGCAGAACGAGCAGGTAGGCTTCCGGGTGGTTGGCAGCGATCGAGCTTGCGATATCCTGCAGCATGACTGTTTTACCGACGCGGGGCGGGGCGACGATCAGCGCGCGCTGGCCGAAACCGATCGGCGAGGTCAGCTCGATGACGCGCTGGGTCATGTGTTTCTTGGTCGGGTCCATAAGCTCAAGATTGATCTTACGTTCAGGGTAAAGCGGAGTCAGGTTGTCGAAGTTTATGCGATGGCGCAGCTTCTCCGGTGTTTCACCGTTGATGCTGTCGACTTTCAGAAGCGCGAAATAACGCTCGGAATCTTTCGGGGCGCGGATCTCGCCTTCGAGGCTATCGCCGGTACGCAGACCGAAACGGCGAACCTGGGAAGGAGAGACGTAGATATCGTCCGGACCCGGCAGGTAATTTTCTTCAGGGGAGCGCAGGAAGCCGAAACCATCCTGTAAAACTTCCAAAACACCGGAGCCGGCGATCGGCACGCCCTGTTCGGCGAGGCGTTTCAAAACGGCAAACATCATGTCCTGCTTGCGCATCGAATTGCAGTTTTCGATTTCCAATTCCTCTGCAAAGGCGAGCAACTCGGCCGGTGAGCGGGTTTTTAAATCCTGTAAATTCATATGGGGTAACTCTTGTGCACTATGGCGGGTGAATGGCGTGGGGAGGGGTTAAATCTTTTATGGGTTTTGTTAATTGGAATAAATGTTCTTCAACTAATCTTTTTGGTAGGGGGCTGTCTGGTCCGAGAGATAATTATCCGGATGTTTTAGAGTTCCTGCTGGCCCGGAAGGCTTCTTAATTTTTCTAAATTTTCAGGAATTTCTTAAAGACAGGGATTTTATAGCCCTTCCATAATCAAGAGTCAACGTGATTCTTTTCTGGTGGGAAATAGTGGATTTTTTATTGTAAAAAAGGCTAAGGTGCTGGAAATTATAGAAAATACCCCGAGGGGTCGTATCGACAGGGACTAAATGAGTAGAAAAGATCTCTATAACCGGGCTTCTACACTCCCCGCTAAGGCTGCGTCCGAAGCACCAGTACCGGATGAACAGGCAATTGCCACGTCACCGATTGAAGCGGTACCCGCAAACATACCCGCAAACACTAAAAAACAATCTGGTTCGGTAAAGCCTGCCTGCCGCCTTGACGGTATCGAAGTTCTTTCCCGTGTACTGCGCACAGTACTGGCTTGCCGGGTCGGTGAATTCGCCGACTATGCCGAATGTCTTTATGATTATGACGATGAATATAATTGCCACGTCTTCAAACTAGGCGTGAAAAAACATTTGAAGGGCCAGAAAAGAATGAGTTCTGCGATGCGGTCTGTCATTCGCAGTACCACACATGAGAAAATCGAGACATTTCTCGAAGAACTTGATCTGGTAAGTCATGCGGACAAGAGCAATATTTTTCCTGAATATGGTGAAATCTATATTGATTCAAAAATGGAAATGCTGGAGATGCTGAACAGATATCTGGACAGGGCTGCCATAGATATTATCGATATTCACTCAATTGAGCTCCCCCCCGCATCGTTGCCGGAAGAATTTGCAGAAGCAGGATCTCCGGATTTCAATCCAAATCAGTATTTCAGAGAAGTCATCACAACGATCGGTTCATGCGTAGAAGATGACATGAAGTATGATAAAACACTGGGTGACGATCTTCTCAGGAATGCGTTTTATATGCCTTACACAAGTATAAACGCTTACAGAACATACGCGGCAAGTGTGGAACAGGATATCCCCACCTTGAAAGTCGGTCTCGGGATGCTTTTTGCAATCGCAGAGCAGGTCATAAAATTTGAAGACAACCTTGATGATACAAGAAATGCCAATCTCGATCTTGAATTCAAACCACTCAGACTTTCCATCAATTGAAGCGAAATATCCATGAGTAAGGACGATTATAAAAATGGCCCATCGTCAACCGTCCTGAGCGATTTTCTGGATGGCAAGATTCAGCGACAACGAGAAGTGGCAACGCCAGAAGACAAATCCACGTCTTCTGGAAAAATTTCAAACGACAGCATTCGCAAGATTTTCCAGCAACAGGCCTATTTCCCGCTTTACGACCCCGTCAAGCTAGACGATGGTGAAGAACTGACCAGCGTTATTCTCTGCGAATTTATACGTGATGTGATGGGTGTCGACTATGATAATGTGATCGAGCTAATCGATTGCGAGATCGATCACGACGAAGATGCAGATAATTATACCGTCTTCCTGGCCCCTAGAGAGGCGCTGACGCGACATCAGCATGTTCGTGGTGAAATCGTAGTCCAGGAGTTCCTGAGCTCGCTCACGAAGTTCTCAGAGCCTCCCTATTCACATGTCGATGTAGAGTTCAATTATATCCATGTCAGTACGAAGATGGATCTTCTGAAAATGCTGACGAGATTTCTCAACAAAAAGGGAATTTCCGTTTTCGATATCGGTAAAGCTCCGGATTATTCGGATGATGCATATGCGGTAGATAGTGATCATGTCGAGACACTTGAAAAATGCATCCCTGAAGCCGTTTCTCAACTCAAACGTAACCCTCCGCACATGGAGAAGATTATGATGGCATCTTTCATAACGTCATATTTCGATTGCAGAAATTTTATCGCTCATTCGCAGTCTGTAATTAATATTTTTGAACGAGCCAAAGGAAAGAATTATGAGATGATCGTTCTGTCAAACGCGCATGCCGTTCTATCGGAAAGAATTCTACTCGAGAACAGAAATAATCCCGATGTCCGCGAAAGATTTTCTGCACCGCGATATTTCATTAATTAATCTTACCTAAATAAATCTTATATTCTTAGTATAGGTAGTAATAGATAGTAGGGGGCATGAATCACGGGGATAAAACTTATCCGAATTTTTACCCACATACGAAACGGACAAGTCAGACGCGGACTCCCAGATTCCAGACGTGAACAAAACGAGATACCCCCGTTCTCCCGAAACCGGGTTATAAAATTTCTGTATGGTGGCAGAGTCATTTAAGGGATTGTGAGCGATTGGGGACAGTATAGCCCCTAAAGTTCCGGAGAAATTATAGGGACTCTATCCACATACTTCCCCCGCGCGGAACGTATCGAAACGAATTCACAGAAAATGTTTTGCCGGAAACATTATTACTGGCTATGCTTGCATCAACTAATATATCCAGAGATAAAAATGTTCCAAGATGCCTATGTCAAACTGGACAAGACCGAAACTAGGGACCTTGTCGAAACTTTAAAGCCGTATTTCGACGGCGGCGCGTTTGACCCTGCTTCAACCATTGTCATGTGGCGCTCGCTGCCCTTTTACCGCAATTCCCGCTTTCTGGATATTTCCGACCACAAGACCATGCCGCCGGCACGCCGTTTCGTGATCGCCATCGGCGACAAACCGACCGTTCTCGATTTCACCAATCAGCCGATTTACAACCTGAACAACCAGCTGCCGATCAATCTGACCCGCGACAATGTCCTGGATTACGTCCGTTTCTTTTTCTCGTTCGTTCGCGGCCGGCATGGGCGGTTTCTGATCGTTGAAAGCGCCGACGATATTCCATGGCGCGAAGAACCGGCACCGGCGGCGCGCAAGGCCATCGGCAAGATGATGGCCCCGCTTACGCTCGGCAATGATAAGAATAACGGCGTTTATTCAATGGTCGCCCATATGATGTTCAAAGACTCGCTGTTTCAGGCGAAAATAGAAGTCACGACCGACGGCCAGGTCAAAATCACCGAAGAACATCTTCTTATCGAAGACATTCCGGTAATTGACGATACTTTAGGTCAATAAACGGCCGGAGCCGGGGCCGCGCCTGCTGCAAGATTGAATTTCTGCGCAAAATCATTCGGCATCGGTTCGCTCGTTGCTTTGGCAATGGCCTGGATATTCTCGGCATTGACCAGTTTCGCATAGCGTGGATCGCGCAGGAACTGCCAGATCGAGCTATTCGGCGTGATGTTGTCGTCTTCCGCCGCTCTCAGATACATATAAGAGATATGATAGAGCCATTTCTGTTTGTCGCCCGCCGCAAAGGCACCGCGCGTCAGATCCATATTGTCTTTATTGTCGCGCATCTTGACGCGGCGGCCGATCGGGTCAATCGAAGCGCGTTTCGAGGCATCGAGATATTTTTCTTTCGGCTGACCTTCAAGCGGCTCCAGCTTGGTCACGCTCTGGACTGCGTTACAGATCTTATCCGAGAAACCAACTTCCCTTAAATCGTCAACCGTCCAGTCGCTGTCCTCGATAACGTCATGCAGGATACCGACGATTTTTTCTTCATCCGATGCATCCGTCCAGATCGCGGAGACGCGCAGGCAATGTTCGAGATAGTCACCGTTCGTCCAGGTCTTCTGGCGACCGAGCGCGCCCGCAGCTATAAAGAGTGCGCTGTTGATCCCCGGCTCCATATTATAAGCCTTGATCAACGCCTTGATATGTTCCTTGGGAATGCCGGCTTCGTTTTGATGATAGTCGGCGGGGAGTTCGGTACTCATCATATTAAATTCCTATAATATTCATAATAGAGAAACTATAATCTCATTTAGCCGCTTTGGCGCGGCCATGCCAGAAATTTAATGGTGGCAGGCCACAGCGCGGCAAAAATTTCACAGTGCCTGGGAAAAACTGGCATGGAGGGGGTATTCCCAACCCCATTTAACCATGTATAATCCACAAAGATTCGTTTTTTGATTTCTACATCTAAAATTTCTATACATGTCTTCCCGCCGTCCCGGCAAACGTTCAGAAGTAACGTCATATCAACATCTTATCGCGAGCAGAAAGCTTGACCGACAGACATCTCACACCCGAATTTTAATCTATTTTTAACTCTGGCACGGAACCTGCAATTCCACCTCGCAGGCACATTTGTACATTTTTCCGGTCCAGTGAAATAAAATTAGGTTTTATTTACCACTGCGTACTGAACTTAAACTTTAGTTAACGGGTAATCCCGTAAGCTAAAAATATAAACATCTAACTTTCCTTATGAAGGGGCTACTAACATGAAAACTTATGCAAAGAAATTGCTGCTCACGTCCGTTATAACTCTCGGACTTGTTGGTGGCTCACTACACTACGCCAACGCTGCAAGCGTTGATGTTCCGGCTACAGTGACAGTCCGTCCTGCACTGACCATTGCAAAAACAACGGATATGGCTTTTGGTATCCTTGAATTAACGGGTGCTGCTACCGGTGACATCGTATTGAAAACAGACGATTCTATTGATGTGAGTGGTGCAACAAACGTTGCGGAAGCTGCTGGTAACACATCCACGGCCGGTGTGGTCACAATCACGACCGACGGATCAAGCCCACTGGATATTACCTGTTCTACAGGCGCAACTCTGAAAGACTCAGGCGGTACCAATACACTCGCACTGACCGCCACAACGATTGTGGCAACGTCCGGCGCGACAGCCTTCAGCACCGACCACGTATGTACAGGTGCGCTCGAAGCTTCACTCATTACGCCGACATCCAATGACGTGGTTGTAGCAATAGGCGCAACAATTGCCGATATTGACACTCAATCGGTGCCTGCTACGGCTAATACGATCTACAGCACAGCCAATACAGGCGGTGTACCGATCACTTTCACGGCCGTTTACCACTAAGATTAACAAAATTCCAAGGAAAGCCACTTCGAAAGAAGTGGCTTTTTTTGTATTTATGCTCATGGGTCTATTGCAATAAGTCTATGTTTAAAAAGGCGAAATTCATATATCTTAAGAGGATGATTTCGCGAATCAAAAATTGTCGAGGACTAGGTTGGAAAATTGCCCTTTTTTTCCTCATCCCCGCTATCTGTTTCGCAGATACCGGTTCTCTTTCATCTGATTCAAGCCTGAGCTTTGGATTGATTGAATTTGCATCATCGCATGACGGGAGTGTTACTATTGCTACTGATGGCGGCGTATCATGGAGTGGGTCCGGGTTGTTTTATCGAGGCGATGGTGTTCCGGGAAGAGTTACCGTTTCAGGATGGACGGGCACTGTGGAAATACGTTGTGACAGTTCGGCCACTTTAGGAGATGGAACCGGAGGAAATTTGCAAATAACTGACATTCGAGTTTCTGCTACTGGTGCCGCACCTGGAAATCTTTGCGCTGGTTCTAACCCGGGAGATCCTCTGGCAGAAAGTGTCAACATTGCAGGTTCGCCAGAAACGGTGACTTTTGGCGGAACTCTCGTAATTCCAGCAAGCGCGCTTAGTGAGGGTAAAATATACAAAAGCAGTACTGGCGGAACTCCAATATCCATCAGTGCAGTATTTATATAACTAAAAGAAAGATGATATGATGAAAACGAAATTGAAATATTTGAGTGTGTTGATCGCAATGCTGTTCTGTGCGGCTCCATTCTTAAACGCAAATGCGGATGCCATACTTTTCGTTAGCCCTACACGTATTAATCTGAATGAGAAAGACAAGATTGAAGTTGTCAATATTTCTAATGTCTCAAGCGTTTCACGTACATATAAGATTAGCGTGCAAGATCTTGTGATGACCGAGCAAGGATCAACCAAACCAGTTGACGATTTTGCCTATTCAGCAAAGAAAATGATCAAATTTTTCCCGCGGGAATTTACGATTCAGCCCGGACAAAACCAAGTTATTCGAGTCATGGCAAAGATTCCGGCTGACTTGCCAGACGGAGAATACCATTCACATATCAAGTTTTTTGAAGATGCAAAAGAACAGGGTCAACAAGCGGTTCCAGCAAAAGGCATAACAATCGTGGCACCGCTCGCATATTCAACAATGTTGCCGATTACCCTTGGTAAAGGAAAAATAGATACATCCGTCAACTGGATAGAGCCGAAAATAAGCAAGGGCCCAAAACCTGATACCTACGTTCTTTCAACCGAACTGACCCGATCCGGTAACGGGCAA
>JBEHYB010000058.1:0-16248 GCA_048498395.1 Pseudomonadota bacterium | reverse complement strand
CGCGCAAGGCCCGATGCCATATGCCCGCGATGTCGATAAATGGCTTGCCAAGGCAACGGCCTCTCTAGAGCCCCAAACAGCCGCAAAACCCGGCCCTGACGTGAGACCATCGTAAAATCTGATCTTTCTTGCTACAATGAAGCAAGAGAGATAAGACATTAGCCATGCGCGTGCCGATTAACGAACTGATGGAGAAACTGGGGGTAGGTTACACCCTGTCCCCGTACGAGACCTGCCCGTGGGCGGCGAGCGACCTCATGACCGGCAAGACCTTCAGCGGCGAAGTGCGCATGAGCCCCGACGGCAACGAAATCGAATGCGAGCTGCAGCTCCTCACCGATTCATCCGAAACCGGCAAGATCTCCGTCGAGCAATTGATGTGGATGCAGATCACGCCGTTCACGCCGGATGTCTGGACCGTCAAAAACCTGCGTATCAAAAACGAAAACTGGAACAACAAGGTCTATGGCTGGGAAGAAAAAGCCTGCGGCCTGTTCCGCGCCTGCGTATCTGAGCTTGCCCTCGGCAACGTCCCCGATTTCGACGACCTGTTAGAGCGCGAACTGCGCAACAAGGAACGCTTCGGCGACCAGCGCGGCGGCGGGGCGGGTAAATCGCCGAAAATCCGTCCGGGCCAGCTTTTGAACATGAAAACCGGCTTTTAAACGCATTTTCATAAATAATTAAGCCTGTTTGGGCATACTGCCTCTGATGGAGTATGGGGAAAAACAGGCTGAAAAGATAAAGAGCGGCTTCACGCCTGAGGAGGCGAAGCTGTTTGCCCAAGTCGAATCCGGTATATCGGATGAAGAATTCCGAAATCTCCCCGTGTCGTTCCGCCACAAGATTATCGATCTCACCTATATGGCCGAAGACGAGGCCGACGATGCCTATCTGATGTGGAAAGAAACACCGGACGCGGAATACGCGAAAAATTCCTTCATCGAGAACGCGCCGGGCAAGGTTCTTTTCATCATCGATAAAGCCATTGACGATACGCCGGAGCAGATTGCCGCCTCGCTCTTCAAGGATCTGATCACGAAAGAGATCGCCGAAAAGGCTATTAATCTCGATCCTTTCTACGCCAATTCGCAATTCTCCTATGAAGTCGACTGGAAAAAATACAGCGCGCAGGATCTCGTCAAAGCCGCCGGCCGGGTCGATATCGGCAGCATACTGGATGCGAAAGAACAAATCATCGCCCAACGTCCTGACGGCAATCATATCCTCGCCACGGCCATTTCGAACGCTCTCGCCGATCCTGAAGATGCTAAAAATGTTTTTATGTATCAGCGCGAAATATCGGCCATACCGGAACTGAATGAAAAATTTTACTCAAAACAGGGTTTAGACGCGCTGACGACGATCGCGCGAAACGACCCTTATGGATTTTTAATAGAGGCTGAAAGAATCTCCGACAAGCCTTTCTTCAAACCGATCATGGACGATCTCGTGCGCACCAAACCCGCCAATGTGATCAATAATGTCTATTGGATCCAGGGCCGGACCGGCGCGGAAAACTGGATCAGGCAGGCCGCGCAGAACGATCCTGTCGCCGCCTTGAAATACCAGAGCGCCACCGGGTTCATGGCCTCCGCCAGATACCTGGTGAAACCGGAATATTTAAAGATGATCGACGATGCCATTCCCGGCGCGCTGCAACCCTATCTCGATAAGATCAGCGCGAACCCGCCGGTTGACGAAAAACCGGAATTATATGTCGTCAATCGTCTCAACACGCTGCATGAATCGCCGGACGCAGTAAGATATGACATCATCAAGAATCTCAATGCCAGCGGCGAGTACCAGCTCCTGACGCGCGGACGTTCTGAAATCTACACGTCGACTTTCAATCACATCTATCATGATTTCATGGATGACCTGCACAAGGAAGGCACGAGCTTTGAAGCCTTCCTGCATGCGAAACCCGACCGCATGGAAAACCTGCCTGCCTTTCTCGATGCCGTCTCGACCTTCGGCCAGTTCGGCGACTTTTTAAAAGATATCGGCGCGGAAGGCCGGGACATGATCACCCATACGCTCATGGACGATGTCGCACAGAACCCGCTGAAAATGGCGGCGATGGCCGGTTACCTGAAATCCGTCCCCAATGGCGACCCGACGCTTGAGCTCTTTGAATCGAAACTGATCGATGAATATTCGAAGGCTAAAACGCCGACGCAGAAAGACGCGCTCGGTATCATGGGCCGCTGGTATGCCGAGAATTCCGGTCATGCCCCAAGCGCGGGCCATGCGGCACAGTTCGATGCATTCCTGAAAAATGACAGATATGAAATGCGCACGCCCAGCGAAGTGCGTCCTGAAAAACTTTTCGACGCGCAGAAGAGACATTTCCAGATGCATGTCTTCTACAACGACGAAGACGGATTTTCGAATTACGATTATTTCAAGAAGAACGCCGCCCAGAACGGCTGGTCGATCAGCGAAGACAACAAGGAAAACATCGCCCATCTTCAGAAGAAAGTCGACGGCCGCACCACCCATATTTACGCGACCATTCCACATGAAAGCGTCATCGCCAATAATGACGAGGCGGTCGAAGCCATCCAGCAGAAAGTCGCCGATCAGGGCGGCAAGATCACCTTCGTCGCGCACAGGGGCCACAGCTATAACGTCAACAAGACCCTGCCGCATCTGACGGGCGACGAACAGATCCTCTATCTCGGAGCCTGCGGCGGCACCAACTTTATCGACGATGCGCTGAAAGAATCACCAAACGCCAGCATCATCGCGACCGCCGGGATTGGCACGCGATTTGTGAACGAGCCGCTGATGAATGCGATCAACAGCAGGATCGTCGCCGGCAAACCCGTGGTCTGGAACGATATCGGCGATTTCGTCGATACGCTGAAAGACGAACGCGCCACTTACTATGAAATGCCGGACCAGAATTTGCAGGCTATCTTCGCGCGCAAAATGAATGATCTCAAGGAAACCGATACCAAAAAACCCGTCGCCGAGAATTCGCTCACCGGAACCTTCTCCGCGACGCAGAGAACCCCTGATCCCGTGCAGACACAGGTCGCCGCCGCAACAGCGACCCAGCCTCTCCAGCCAAGTCTTTAGTCCTATGTTGTCATCCTGAGCGAATGCGAAGGATCTCATCTGAAAGCAGCAGGATTCTTCGGCTTCGCCTCAGAATGACAGCACAGGGATTCCAATCGACGAAAAACGAGTCGAAAATTCTGCGTTTCGAGAACCGGCGCGCAGCGTACTAACGTACGTGAGCACCGGAAGCGCAGAAACGCTGGATTTGCAGGCCGTTTTTCTAAGATTGATTAAGTGGCGACGATGATGCCGTAATCAGTGGCGATCTTAGGCAATCCGCCTTTTTCGAGCGTGCCGAGACCATCGAAGAACCAGTTCGGTCCTTCGCGCAGCAGCGCACCGACGATGACGGCGGTCGCTTTCGGCGTTTCCTCGAATTCCTTATCGAGATTGAAACGCATCAGTTCGATGCCTGTCTCTTCGTTGCTGATGCGCAGGAAACAATTGCGCACGTTTTTGAAACTGTGCTCGCGCACGCCTGCGTCATAAATGGAAATCACGAAGCTCAGGGAAATTACATCGAAGGGAAGTTTCATCAGGTCGACGGAAATTATTTCGTCGTCGCCGTCACCGGCACCTGTTCTGTTATCGCCTTTATGCTCGACTTCGCCGCCGGCGGTTTTCAGATTGTTGTAGAAAATAAAATCGTCGTCGCCGCGTGTCTTGCCGTCCTTGCCGAGCAGGAAAATGCTCGCATCGAGATCGGGGGCTTCAGAATCAAAACCGATAACGTCCCAGCCGATGCCGACCGTGATCTTGCGCAGCGTCGGATCGAGACGCGTCAGGTTGGCCTGTTCGCCGCGCTTGAGCTGGAAACTGCTCGTCTCTTTGCCGTCGCCGATATCGGCTACATGCTGGGCGGAAGTGGTGATTTTTACGTCGGTCATGAGTATCTCAGTGAATGCGTATGCCAGTGCGTCAGTATAGGAATTTATTACTTTATACTCAACTACTTAACTACTGATTAACTTGTTAAACTATCTCTTGCTGCCTTCCGCCCATTCGATACCGAAGCCGAAAGCACGGTCCATCTCCGCCTGTCCGGGGAAATATTCCGTGTAATTGGTCAGTTTGATGCCGTTGCGGACATTCTCGATCCCGGCGATGGCGCAGATATCCATGTTCTCGTTAGAGCTCGAGATCGTCACCACCATCGGTTTCTGGCCCGGAATGCGCAGCTGGATCTGGGGGCGGAATTCCGACCAGTTCGAGGCTCCCTTGTAAATATAGACATAAAAAAGCAGCCGCTTGATCTGCGGCCATTTCGCGCCGTTGACGCGAATCCATTCATCGTCGCCGGCTTTATCGCCGGTCTGCTCGTCATGCGAGAGATTTAGATAGGGCATTTCATTGAAATTGCCGCGCAGGTTTCCAAGCGACTGGACGGCGCCGCGATGCCCGTCCTGCATTTCATAGAGACAGCCGAGATCGAGATCGATCTCCTGTTTATTTTTTAATTTGAGAAATTTTCCGACGATCGATGTGGCTTCATTCGTCTGGCAATCCCAGGCGGCGGCGATGGTGATCGGCCCGAACCCGTCAGGCCCCGGGGTGAGGGCGAGCGTATCGCCGCGCTTGCCGAGATAGTCGACATTGCTGTTCTGATCCTGCGGGTCGAGAAACCCGGCGGCTCCGCGCGCGCGGCCATGTCCTGAAAATTTCGACTGGTCCTTATTGGCCTTCGCGATTCCGCTTTGTGAAATTTCTTCCTGTGGCATGTCCCGTCCTGTTCGTTTTCTTTTAAAACGTACAACAAACGCTCAAAAACAGAAAGAGGCTCAAAAAATCTTCAATTATTCATAAGCGCGAATAAAACCGCGTTTATGTGGGGTTCGGTGCCGAGACCGGTTTGAAGAAAGTCGCCCTGAAAGGCTGCGCGCCTGTCACATCGGCAAGATTGAGAACCGCCAGATGACGCTCGCGATCAACAGCGTCGAATACGCGCGTGACCTGACCGATCTTCTGGATCGTATCTTCGCGCACGGCATCGAGACGTTTTTCCCGGTCTGCCTCGGACAACGAGGCGAGCGCCGTCTGGAACGCACTGACGGCTTCCGAAATTTCGAGCCCGTGTTTCGCGAGATAGGTTTGCAATGTTTTCTTATCCGACGACAACAGGATCATGATGTTGGTATTGAGTGATGGCAGCGCATCGGTAATCACGCGCTGATAGGTGCGCATCGTCGACAGCTCGGCCGTGAGCACGCCGTCGAACGCCTTGGCAAAACTGTCAGTATCGGCCAGCGTATCGTCGAGATCGTCGAGCCGTTCCGTGACGGTCTTGAACATTTTGGGGCGTTTCTTCTCGATCGCCGGCAGCATATTGCGCGCTTCGTCCGTAATGGCGCGCAGGCGCAGATTCAGATCTTCGGCGAAACTCGAAATATTTTCGATAGATTGCGACGTTTCAGTGGATGTCTCCAATTCATCCTTCATCAGTACGACAAGCTTGTCGAAGAGATCGGCACAGAGATCGATCTTGCCGTCCGCGCTTTCTTTCAGCGGCGCCGTGGCACTGAGGATCTGCGACGTAGCGGCCTGGCTGAAAACGCCGCGCTCGGTCGGCGGCACGGCAGTGCCCGCATTAGCCTTGTGTTCGGCATAAAGTCTTTGCGCGGTCGACGGCGTGACGAAACTGAATTTATTGAATTCATCGGCGAGGCTTTGCAACGCATCGCTCGCCGCCGTGCGCGGCTTGAACGTATGGATGCCCGAGGTGATGACACCCGTCACCAGTCGCAGATAAGCGGTCTCCAGCGTCTGCGCGAAAGTCTGGCCTTCGGTGCGGCTCGCGTCTTTGAGCGCATTGACCTGCGCCTGCAGCTGGGACGTATCGCCGATATAGGCCGGCATGTTGAGATTCTTCGCGAGATTCTCGAGGGTGTTCGGCTTGTTGTCAATAACCGGCTTCGTGTCTTTTTCCGGCGGATAGAGCGCGGCCTGGCGCGGCGTGGTCAGGCTGGCACCGAGCACATGCGACAAATCGGTCTTGGTGAAAACATCGCCTGCGTTCCAGATGAAAACCGGATCGTAAGAGACGAAATGCTGAATCCCCGCATCTTTCTGGCTGCCGGCGATTTTAAAACCAGAGAAGATATTCAGCGGCACGCCATCCGGCGCGACATCCGCGATTTTTATGTTTGCGAAATAAGGCGGCAGGTCCATAACGTCCCAACCTTTGAAAGTACGCAAGTACGCATTCTGCCCCTCGTTCAACATGCGATGCGGACGCGCACCGGAAAAATCCGCCGCTACATTCGTATAGCCGCCCATATTGAATTCGATATCGTGGAAGATGTTTCCGCCTGCTCTGAAACTGTTCATCGTGTCGAGCATGATTTTCGGCACGATACCGTTCAGTCCCGCAAACACGCACAGATAGGCGAGGCCACCGCGCAGATTGAGAACCTGCGGCTGCTGGTTCTGGTTTTGCACACGGGATTCCTTCGTGAAAAGGAGCTTGCCCGCAACCCAGACGCTTTTTGAAAAATCCGCCTTGTCAAAACCCGGATCGACCCAGGTGAATTTCGTGCCGGTCGATTCGCTGAAATTCGATTGCGCAAAACTCGGCGAGTCGAAATTAGATGCGTCGAAGATCGCTTTCGCGCCCTTGACACCATCGAAAATGACTTTGCTGCCCGTGCAGTTAATAAACTTCGCCGGACCGTTAAATACGGCGCTCGTAAAATTGACATTATCGAGATTCTGCCCCGTGAAATCTGCCGCCTCGAATTTGGCTTTGGTAAAATTCGCGCCGCGTATATCGGCCTTGGTCAGTTCATTACCTAGAAAAGAGAACTCGCTGAAATTGGCACCGCTCAGTTTCGCGTTGCCAAAATCGAAGCCCTTATAAATATAGCGCGGAACCGGGATCGAATTCTCGCCATTGCTTTGCGTTATATAGGCGAAGTTGCGTGCGAGATTTGAGAGATCCGTTTTCTTCGAAATGGCCTCTTTGAGGGTTTCGATATAATATTTGGAAAAGTCGGTGTCCGAACGCGCCGAACCTTCAATTTCAAAACTTTTCTTGTATATCCAGACCGGATCCTGATTTGGAAGCTGGGCTAAAATCTTTATCGAAATTTCACTCATACGCAGTACCTCATACCCATACTTGTACTCCATTACCCATGAACTCGTCAAAATTACGTGAAATTAATTGCCATAATATATGTAATTAATATATTGACATAATTATAATCTATAGTTATTTTCCGCCCCAGTTTCAAGGAGCACTAAAATGGCATTAAGCAAAAACGCAACCGTCGCACTTATAACCGCAGGACTGGCCGCGACCTTTACCAGCATCGTCGCTATCGAAACGGCCGGTGATCAGGACGTTAAACTGGAAGCAAGCAAACAGGCTCCAGTAGCATATGAAGACAAGACCGTTGATGGCGAATATCACTGCGCCGATAAACTGGGCAACCACGCAGCTTCCATTAAAAAGGATTTCGGCGGCGTGAAAATCCAGTTTGTGAAAAACGGCGTGAAACAACCCGAATGGCATACAAGAGCCTCCTTCGATCAGGTTCAGGCTTACGCGCGCGATTTCTGCGCCGGTTAAAAGACTCCGGAAATTCGACGCTAATTAATCAGTTGCGAGCATCGCGCTGAATATTCTATGACTTCCCTTTAACAAGGTGATGATCATGGCTGCCTATCAATACGTTTATACAATGCACAATATGGTGAAGACCTATCCGGGCGGCAAAACCGTCCTGAACGGCATCACATTATCTTTCCTGCCCGGCGTGAAAATCGGCGTTCTCGGTCCGAACGGTTCGGGTAAATCGTCATTGCTCAAAGTCATGGCCGGCCTTGATAAGGAATTCACCGGCGAAGCCTGGGCGGCCGAAGGCGCACGCATCGGCTATCTCGCGCAGGAGCCGCAGCTCGATCCGAAGAAGACAGTTTTAGAAAACGTGATGGAAGCTCTGGCTCCGATCAAAGCCATGGTCGACCGTTTCAACGCGATCGGTCTTGAGATGGCAGAAGACGGCGCGGACTTCGACAAGCTGATGGCCGAGATGGGCGACCTGCAGGAGAAAATCGACGCAGCCGAAGGCTGGGAGCTTGATCGCACGATTGAAATCGCGCTGGATGCGCTGCGCTGCCCGCCGGGAGATTCTCCTGTCACCAATCTCTCGGGCGGTGAAAAACGCCGCGTCGCGCTATGCAAACTTCTGCTTGAAAAACCTGACCTGCTGCTCCTTGATGAACCGACCAACCATCTGGACGCTGAATCGGTGGCCTGGCTGCAACGCCATCTCGAGGATTACAAAGGCACCGTTATCATGGTCACGCACGACCGTTACTTCCTTGATAACGTGACAGGCTGGATCCTCGAACTCGACCGCGGCCGCGGCATTCCATACGAAGGAAACTACACCGCCTACCTGACGCAGAAACGCAAACGTCTTGAGCAGGAAGCCAAGACCGAAGCGACGCGCCAGAAAACGCTCGACACCGAACTTGAATGGATTCGCCAGACTCCTGAAGGCCGCCGCAAGAAATCCAAGGCGCGTATCGCAGCTTATGAACAAATGGTCGCCGAGAAAGAAAACGAAACGGTCGGTCGCGCGCAGATCGTCATCCCGGCCCCGCCACGCCTCGGGCATCTTGTGCTCGAAGCAACCGAGATTTCGAAAGCCTTCGGCGATCGTCTGCTCATTGAAAATCTCTCCTTCAAACTGCCCGCCGGCGGTATCGTCGGCGTCATCGGCCCGAACGGTGCCGGTAAATCGACGCTGTTCAAGATGATTACAGGTCTTGAGAAACCCGACACCGGGACTTTCAAAGTCGCGGATTCAGTCAAGCTCGGCTATGTCGACCAGAGCCGCGACGCGCTCGACGACAACAAGACGGTCTGGGAAGAAGTCTCCGACGGCCTCGACATTCTGGAACTCGGCAAAATTAAAATGCCAAGCCGCGCCTATGTCGGCGCTTTCAATTTCAAAGGCAGCGACCAGCAGAAAAAACTCGGCCAGCTCTCGGGCGGTGAACGCAACCGCGTGCACCTCGCCAAGATGCTCAAATCCGGCGCGAACGTGCTGCTTCTCGATGAACCGACGAACGATCTCGACACGGAAACTTTGTCAGCTCTCGAAGAAGCGCTTGAACAATTCCCAGGCTGCGCGGTGGTCATCTCGCACGATCGCTGGTTCTTGGACCGTCTCGCCACCCACATCCTCGCATTCGAAGGCGATTCACAGGTCGTCTGGTTCGAAGGCAATTACGAAGATTACGAGATCGACCGCAAACGCCGCCTCGGCATCGATGCCGACCAGCCGCACCGGATCAAGTACCGTCCGCTGACACGGGCTGCGTAATGTTGAAAAGAATTGCTCCAACAGTTCTTTCACTTATCCTGATTTTATCGGCCTTGCCGGCATGGGCATCTTCTCCCGCGCTACAGCCCTATAAATTTTCCGGCACGCTCGACGGGCAAACCGTCAAAGGGCATTTCGATACTTTCGCGAATGTCGGGCAGGAATTTTACAACACGGCCTATAAGGATGAGCGAGGCCATTACGTCGATGTGAAAATTAAAATGCTGAATGTCAGTGAAGGAATCCTGACAACGGCGACAGGTGCCAGCACAAAAGTTAAACTGACCGCCTGCCCGACCCTCACGACACAGGCACCTGATCCCGAGTGCCGGTAACTACCCCTCCCGTCATACCGGCGAAAGCCGGTATCCAGATAGTTCGTTCTAACTGGATGCCGTTTTTCAACGGCATGACACATCGCTCAATTTGTTCTGAATGAGATATAGGCGGATTAACGCACCAAAGGCCCGTCGGTAATAAAACCTATGCCCTGCTTATCGACGGTCACGACATGCAACTTGCCGCTCTCATCCTGCGGATGCGGGAGGACTTCGACATTATCTTCCCTGGCAAACCCGGCCATGACAGGATCGTCTTTATAAAACCTATCAATAACCTTTACCAACCCTGACAGGCTGCCATCAAATTCAACTGCTTCGTTGGCGGCATCCTTAAAAGAACCTCTCATTGGCTGTTACTTCATGTTTTGACCTCAACATTAACATCGCACTCGGCATCATTACTGATTATATAAATTTCTGTATTATGTCAATATAACTTGACTTTAGGGGAATTTATTCCTATAATGAAATGTCTCTTATATGAATGAGACAGCCGGTGCTTCCGGATTCCCCAAGGATTAGGCCCCGGAGGGGAAGAAAAAATATAAAATCGTCCCGAAATCGACAAACAAACTAGTAAGCCCCCACACCGTCATCCCGGCGAAGGCCGGGATCCAGATGGTTCGTCCCTCCTGGATGCCGATTTTCATCGGCATGACATGCAAAATCGCCGAACGAACTGATAGCGGTTAAATTCAACGCAGCCATACGAGCATTCGCCTTGCAATGAGAGAGGCAATGTCTAATCTGTGTGCATGAAATTCTTCTCTGTTTTAAGCCTCATCCTCGCCCTGACTTTCTCGATTGCGCCCGCCCAGGCGCAGGGCACGAGCGCGGCTGCCGCGATTTTCGGACCGCAAAAACCCGCCGAAACCGTGCCTGCGCCTGAAGTGCCCAAGGATGCGCTCGGTCGCGACACACCGCGCGGCACCCTCTCGGGTTTTATCGCGGCATTAAGCAAAAGCGATTACGAGAAGGCCTCGAGCTATCTGAATTTAAGCTACATGCCGAAAGCGCAGGCAACCGCGCAAGGCCCGGCGCTGGCGCGCGGGTTGCAGACATTGATGGACACGGGCGCATGGATCGCGCCGACTTCGATGGTCAGCGACGACCTGCTCGGCAAACAGGATGACGGGCTCGCGGAAGGCACCGATCGCCTCGGCACGCTCAAAGCCGATGATGAATCAGCCGACCTGCTGGTTGAGAAAACCACGGATGAGAACAATTTGCCGATCTGGCTGATCTCGGCGGACACGGTCAAGAAAATCCCGCACCTGGTCCGGAACCTAAGCGCCTCATGGCTCGACAAGACTCTGCCTGACTCGCTATTGGAGCCTGCCTTCGGCGGCGTGTCGATCGGTCACTGGACGGCGATGCTCGCCCTCGTCGCGCTCTCCTATATTTTATCGTGGGCGGTGATCCGCGGCCTCTGCATCGCGCTGCGCAAATTCTGGAAGCAGCAATCGATGAACGGCAAGAAACATGTCGTCGATGCGTTTGAACTCCCCGTCCGTCTCTACCTCGCAACATGGATATTCGTCGTCTCCTGCGTGCAGGTCGGCGTGTCCGTCGTCGCACGGCAATATTTCAGCCAGATCACGATCATCGTCGCCTGGGTGTCACTCGCCGTCCTGATGTGGAAGCTGATCGATGTCATTGCCGAAACGTCACAGAAAAAACTGATCCAGCGCGGTAAGTACGGCGCACTCTCAGGCGTTCAGTTCTTCCGCCGCATGGCCAAGCTTATCTTTCTGGCCGTCGCCCTGTTCGTCACGCTCGACACGCTCGGCTTTGATGTCACAACCGCGTTGGCTGCGTTAGGTATCGGCGGTTTGGCACTCGCTTTCGGCGCGCAGAAGACGGTTGAGAATTTTATCGGCTCGATCATGGTCATCTTCGACCAGCCGGTCCGCATCGGCGATTTCTGCAAAGTCGGCGAGCTTCAGGGCACGATCGAAGATATCGGCATGCGCTCGACGCGTATCCGCACGCTCGACCGCACCGTCATCACCATCCCGAACGGCGATTTCTCATCCCAGCGCATCGAGAATTTCGCCCATCGCGACCAGTTCCGCATCCATGCGAAACTCGCGCTGCGCCTCGACACCACGCCGGACCAGCTTCGCTTCCTGATCGTACAAATCCGCTCGATCCTTTACGCGCATCCACGCATCGACGGCAAGACGGCGAACGTCAAGCTGATCGGCTGGAACGACTATTCCGCTATTCTTGAAGTGATCGGCTATGTCATCACGCGCAACAATGACGACTTTTTGGAAGTGCGCGAAGACATTTATCTGCGCATTCTCGATATCATCGCAGAGAGCGGCACGGCATTGACCACGCCGTCTACGCCTTATACATCCGCACCCGTGCAGCCGAAAGAACCGGCCGAACAGAAAGTCCGCGACATGATCGCGAAGGGCGAACTGCCGTTGCCGAAATTCGACCAGGCAAGAATCGAGTCGCTGAAGAACACGCTCGAATACCCGCGCAAAGGCTCAAGCTCTTACAAGGGCAAGAAAGACTAAGCCTCCCAGACTTGCGGCACCAGCGCGTAAGCCTCAGAAGCTTTCTCGATATGGCCGAGCCCCGGGAAACTCAGATGCATGCCGCCGATACGAATGCGGTCGGTCGTCACCTCATCAAGGATTTTCCGGCGAGTCTCGATCGCGAGGTTCGGGTCGATATCGAATACAAGCGACCATTCAGGATGCGCGAACTGCAATGCCTGCATATGGACGATGTCGCCCCAGATCAGAAGCTGGTCGCTGCCGCCGGAAATCCGGAACCCGCCATGACCCGGCGTATGACCGCGTAAAGCCACGCTCGTAATCCCGCCGCCAAGATCCGCGCCGAGTTTGAAAGTCTCGATCTGCCCGGCGTTCTTGTAAGGGGTCAGGGTCTTGCGCGCCGCCTCGAAAGCGCTCGCCTTGGCCGGCATCTCAACTTTTTTCGCGTCGTCGAACCAGAAAGCCAGCTCTTCGTCGGCGAGCCGTATCTTCGCTTTCGGAAACACTTGCGCGCCGGACGCATCGAGAAGCCCGTTCACATGATCGGGATGGGCATGTGTCAGGTAGATCTCGTCGATCTGGGCGGGCGCGATCCCGGCCGCCTTCAGGTTGGGGATCAGATTTCCCGTCGTCGGAGTGTAGTTCATGGCCCCGGTGTCGATCAGAACCAGCTTTTTGCCGGTATTGACGAGGAAGGTATTCAGATAGCCCGGGACACCGTCATTCTTAATAAATGCCTTATTTTTCAATAAGTTAATCTCTTTATCATCCGGATTGATCACGATGCCGGACCCCATCTGCATGGCCCCGTCGAAGATGCTGGTGACTTCAATATCGCCGACTTTGGTGCGATAGACACCCGGCACCTGATGACCGGCTTTAGGCGCGGCGGCCAGCGCCGGTGTCATGTTCTGCGTCATAAGTCCTGCTCCTGCTGTTGCGGCGATACCCATCATGAAATGTCGTCTGTCGAGTGGCATGCATCTCTCCATTTTTAAGAATTGATTAACCAATCTAGACAATGGAAGCCTTTTGGGAAGTGTGATATGCTAAAGGCAAGAAAAGTAAATAAAATTTTATCTATTCGGCGTGTACAATATGGCTGTGAAAACAGTCTGTTATGTGAGGGGTTGATTCATTGGCCGGCATCAAAGCCAGTTCAGCCGTAAAATATATCGTGCTTCCGGGGCTCCTGCCGCGGTTAAAAGGGCTGTTCTTTGGCGGCTTCAGCCTGCTGGCTTTTTACGTCGCGATGATTTTCGGAATCGCCAGACTGATTCCTCCCGGCCATCCTTATCTCAACCAGTCGAATATCGGCCGCTTCGGCATCATGCAGGCCGTCTTTACCGCCTGGCGAAATCTTGATTTTAAATGGAAGAATATCGACCGCGTCCTTTTCTTCTTCTCGGTGATCGCCGGTCTTTTGATGGTTCTCGCTTATCTCGTCGGCGCTGTATTCTTCCTGATGACCGCGCCTGCGATGGCGGCTTTCGGCGATCAGGGCGTACCGATCGGTTCGTGGTTCACCAATCCTTACCCCACTGACGATATCGCCTTTATGATGCTCGACCGCGTGCTTGGTATCCCTGGTGTTTTTGACTCGCGCGTTATGACGACCAATGAATTCGGTCAGATGCCGACCCCGTTCCATTACGGCTTGCAGGCGCTTTTCTCCTATTTCAGCTGGGGCATGTTCGTCGTCGCCATGCTCATCTTCCTTTATTTCATCGTCGAGATCGTGCTCGAAACCACAGTCACCGGCACGCCGTTCGGCCACCACTTCCAGAATATCTGGGTGCCGGTCCGACTCGTCGCAGGGCTTGGACTCCTGATCCCCATTTCATCCGGATTGAACTCCGCGCAATGGATCACGCTCTATGTCGCGAAATACGGCTCCAACTTCGCGACCAACGCCTGGATCGCCTTCAATGAAGGCATGGACAACCCGATGGGTATGACGAACGAAGAGCTTGTCGCCGTCCCAAAAACGCCTGACTTCTCCGGTCTTGCAAAGGATCTTTTCACGATCCGCGCCTGCCGCGACGTGAACGACCATCTCGCACTCACGAAACTCCTGAACGCGCTCGCCGCCAAACAATCCGGACCGCCGGTGCCAAATCCAGACGGCACGATCACAGTCGTGGGCTTACGCAACAAGAACCGGATCATGCCCTATTTCGTCGACGGCGACAGGGTCTTTAATATTCTCGGTGTCGATCCGGTAGGTCGTCCGGGCGGCTGGCCGAACGGTTACGGCTCCAACTACGTCAATCTTTACACGGTGGGCCTGAATTTCTATCGAGGCCGCGATGTCAGGATCGTCTTCGGTAAATATAACGCCGACCTCAAAGTCAAATATCCCGGCAATATCGAACCCGTCTGCGGCGAAATCCTGATACCGAATCTCGCAGCACCCGGACAGGTCATCACCGACCAGAATATCGCGCAGGGCGACATCAATGAAGGCATCCTGATCGGCGCGGTTCACATGTATACCGCGCTCAAGATGACCATGGGCATCGACCACCTGAACGATAAGGGCTCGGGCCAGTATGCCGGCGGTGAAGAGGAATATGCTTACTGGTCGCTGAAATTCGCGACCGACAGATACTATTATCAGGAAACCACTGAAGGCCAGATGAAGATCCTCAAGCGCGCGACGGAACAGCTGGCGGGTACAGTTAATTACCCAAATGTCGCATGCCCGAACGATTCTGACGGCGACGGCTACGACGACCATGACAATACGGATGAAAACGGTAACGGCGGCATCAGGGAGCTCACCGATCTAGGCCCCTGCGACCAGCCGGTCTCCAACGAGTATCTCTCCAAACTCATCCAGACCTATCAGGGTTATCTGAGTTACGGCCCGATGATGGGTTATGATTTCTACACAGGCCGCGCAGCCGAAGCCCAGGCCGAGCGCTGCTCTTATATCGATTGCGGCAGCGTCGTCTCCGGCGCGCAGGCGACATGTCAGCGCATGGCCGACAATTGCCAGGCGACAGCCCAAGGCTATAATTCTTACAAACCTTACGGCAGCGTCTTCTATAAAGATCTCGGCATCGACAATCCGTTCCTGATCAACCGTCTGATCCAGAAAGGTCTGTTCAAATACGGCTGGGGCGGTGCCGGCATCTGGTACAAACTGATCGCCGAACGCAACGGCACGCTGATCAGCGCGACAGACGCGCTGCCGCGCCTGACGCATTATCCGCTTTTGATGGAAAAGACCGGTATTTCAAAATCCGCCGGAGATAAAGCCGTTCAGGGCGGCGGCTGTGAAAAATTCAACCCTGCCGTTGCCGGCAGCTCTCCGGTCGACATAACCGAAACTCTGGGCGATTCCCACTCGCTGTCTCTGCTGTACTACAACCTCTGCAAGAACATGCACCAGAACGAGTTTATCCAGCTGCCGGGCAGCGACTCGATGAAAACGGGGAACCCGGTTCTCGATGTCATCAACGCGATTTTCGGAACCTCGTCCCTTTTCAGCTTCCGCGAGAATTCGATCGTCAACCCTCTCGCCCAGATGGCGGCTCTTGGCCGCGCGCTTCTTGACAAGGCGATCCAGAACGTCATGGGCGCGGCCGGCGGGTCGGCGGTCGGCGGTCTCGCGACGCTTCTCGGCACGATGCTCGGCGAGGATGCCGGTTCGGCCGGCGCGATGGCGCTTGCGTCGGGCACCGCCATTCAGGCGCTGACCAAAATGATGGTCTCGACCGCCATGCTCGGCCTGACCGCCGGCGTGCTGCTCTTCTATGTCATTCCGTTCATGCCGTTCATGTATTTCTTCTTCGCGGTCGGCACCTGGGTGAAAACGATTTTCGAAGCCCTGGTCGGCATGCCGCTCTGGGCGCTTGCGCATTTGCGCCTCGAAGGCGGCCCCGGCTTTGCGGGCCAGGCGGCAAGCGGCGGCTACTGGATGCTGCTTGAGATATTCATCCGCCCGATCCTGACCCTCTTCGCGCTGCTCGCGTCATTGACGATATT
>JBEHYB010000057.1:0-16737 GCA_048498395.1 Pseudomonadota bacterium | reverse complement strand
CCCCGCGAAAGCGGGGATCTTTTCAAAGCATAAAAGGGAGATCCCCGCTTTCGCGGGGAAAGCAGGTTTTCACTATCTACAACCACTGTAAAAAATTGTCTTAACCGGCGAGGACGAGCTGGGCGAGCAGGGTTTCGGACGGCGTGCCGGTCTGTTTTGTGCGGGCTTCTGTGTCATTGAGCCGCTGAAGCGTAGCCCGGCATTTTGCCGCCGGCCAGCGGCCGATCTGGGCGCGGAACATATCGGCTGTTTTAAAGAAGACGGGAGGCTGCAGCATTTTCATCGCTTCATCCACTGACTGGTTGTGCAGGTCCATGAGAGTGCGCACAAGATGAAAGCGCTGGATATGGTTTTGCAGGATGCGCAATATCATCACCGGCTCGGAACCTTCATCGAGCATGGTGCGTAGCGACTTCATGGCCAGTTCGCGGTTGCCGCCGGTGAAGGCGTAGGTGAGATCGTCCAGAGAATAGAGGCCGATATCACCACAGGATTGCTGCACATCCTCGAGCGTGATTTTAAGTTCTTTGCCCATATATAAAACGAGCTTTTCAATTTCCATGCGCGCCCGCGCACGGTCGCCTTTGACCGCCCCGGCCAGATAATTTACCGCCTCGGGTGCGATCATGAAATTACCCTGTTCGCGCAAGGCATCCTTGATCAGGGCACCAAGGGCACGTTCGTCCTCGATATAGCAGGGCAGCGCCGCTGCATTGGCGAGATCTTCGCAAATTTTGCGCAGGGCATCCTTGGGCTTTAAATCACCCGCCTCGATGACGATCAGCGTATCGGGTGAAGGATTGTTCTTAAGCCAGTTTTTAAGCGGGGCAGCGACTTCGTTTCCGGCATCCGTGATGCGCAGCAATCTTTTGCCGCCCATGAGTGATTGCGCATTGGCTTCATCGGACAATCTCGCCGGATCGTTATCGATGATATCGCCGTTCAGGTGGCCGACATTAAAAGGGTCATTGAGATCGGAAACCTGTTTGAGCGACAGGGCTTTGCTGCGCTCTTTAACAAGCCCGCCATCGGGTCCATAGACCAGTATCGCGCGGATTTCACCCGGCGGGGCCTTGATAAAACCTTCGATCTGCTTTGTTTGCAGCTTCATATCAGTTCTTTTTCGCCGGGTCCAAAACGTCTTTGGCAAGGGCTGGATCGCGATTGAAATACAGGGTTAGCTGCAATTCGATTTGGCGGGCGAGGTCCTTGAGCGCGCTTGTGCGGGCATTGTCTTCGGTCACGCGGGTCGCGAATTTCGACGACAGGATGTTATAGCTCGAAATACTGGAGACAGTGCGGGCCAGCAGCAATTGTCCCGTATCATTATCCGTCAGCTGGATCGTCGTATTGGCAACGATCTGCGAACGCGTCACTTCCGAGCTCTTGGTCAGGTCAAGCTCGCGGACATTGACGTTGAGCTTGGTGAAATGCAGCGTATAGCGCGGCGAAGACGGCGTGCCGTTATGATAGAAACGGTCGATCAGTTCATTGCGCAGAATCTGGCCATAGCGGGCATCTTCATTTTCCTGTGTCTCGATGACACCGAAACCCACCGAACCCAGTGAGGTTTCAGCCTGAGCTTTTGCAGGGTTTTCATCAACGGCGGGGGCGTGGCTGCCATACATCGGCTCGAAGCCGCAGGAGGTCAGGAGGAATGTCGATAAAAGAAATAAAAACGCGGGCTTTTTCATACGCCAACTCTCGCTATATCACTGCGAACTGTCAACTCAAGACATCGATTTATTCATTGACATAACGATAGAAAATATTGTTATTTGGCCCTATCCAACAAAAAGAAAAAGACCTGATGGTTGCTGATTCATCACCTGGCGAACTAAGAAACAATTTCGAGAGCGGCGACCGCCCGGCTCGCGGACCTCGCCTGCTGCCCAAAGATCTCGGTGTTGTGTCCTTCTACGTCAAGAACAGCCAGGATCCGTATGTGAAACACTGGCAGACGACGCTCGATCTTCCCACCGCCGATACGTGTTTTCGCAATGTGGTTTACGGCCCGCGGGAAGAAATCGAAAAACTGCAATTGCCTGAAACGGAAATGTCCGCCGATCCGGATTATTATTATGGCGGCGAAGCCTATTCTTTCCTGCTGCGCCTCTTAAGCGGACTTGAAAGCCGCCGTCAGACGGACGATCATCTTGTGCGCCAGTTCAAGCAAGGCTGGGAAAAATTCAAAGCGATCAAGGTCAATGCGGCAATGGTCGCGCGCATGGAAGACCTCGCCTCGACGCGATTGATCGGCGACAAGCGCCATGTCGATATTTTCACTGACGGCATCAATAAACAAAACAGCGAAAACGCTGCGAAAATACTGGCCGGGCACAAGGTCGGGCATCGCGTCATGATTATCGGCCATGAGCATAACGGCGAGATTTCACCGGTAACGATGAGCCTTGCGCGCATCCTCTCGAACCGCGACACCAGCGTCTCGCAGATCTCGGTCGCCCATCCGGTGGCGCAGGTAAGATCGAATATCATCGACGCTTTCAAAGAGTTGCAGCGGAACGGGAAAATTGAAGCCGGCGTGATGTTCTACAGCGTCGACGCGGAAGAATTCCCCCATGTTTTCGAGGATTGCGAAGCGGTTTACTGCGACCTGCCTATGGAGAATGATATCGATTTCGACCGCCAGATTATAGACGGATGGAAACAGCAATTTCGTAACAGCAATAAATTGATCCATCTCAAGGGAAGCACACAGAGAGAGGGCGCGATTTCGCCGCTTTTTGAAAAAGCGGCCAGAGACATGCCCAATATCATTACGCCGCATGAAGTCGAAGAAAAAGTCGCGTCGCTGGGTGAAACAAACCGCCTGCGTCGCGCCTATGCCCGCGACATGATCGCCTACATCACAGAATGCCGCATGGACGGCAAGAACCCGGATAGGAAAGATCCGCGCTATCAGGCGATGATCGCCAATTTCCAGGTCGCCCTGATCGAAAGCTATGCACCCAAAAACGCGCCGGATATTACGCCTTAAAGCTTTTTACGCCGCGACAATATTGACGATACGGCCCGGCACCACGATCACTTTCTTGATCGCTTTTCCATCGATAGCCTTGACGACATCGCCATTGGCAAGCGCCTGTTCTTCGGTCTGTTTCTGATCAAGCCCGGTCGGCAGCGTAATCGTCGCGCGCACCTTGCCGTTCACCTGGACCGCCATCGTCACCGTATCGTTCACGAGATATTTCTCATTCACTTTTGGCCATGACGAATTGGCGAGCATGTCCTTGTGCCCGAAGCCCTGCCAGAGCTCTTCGGTGATATGCGGGATCATGGGGTTGATGCCCTGCACGATGAACTCAAGCACCTGGCGATAGGCGCTCTGGTCCGCGCCGTTTTGCGGCTTGAAGCTTTCAGCCGCATTGAACAGCTCGCGTACGCGCGCCACCGCCTTGTTCATGTGGAAGGCTTCGATATCGTTCGCCACCGCGTGCAGCGTCTGATGCGCTTTTTGCAGCAGTTTCTCGGCCTCCGGCGACATGTCTTTCATATCGCCCGCCGACAATCCGGCATTTTCAGAGACAAGGCGATAGAGGCGGTTGATAAAGCGCCATGCGCCCTCAAGGCCTGCTTCCGACCATTCGAGATCGCGCTCGGGAGGTGAGTCAGACAGGATGAAAAGACGCGCGGCATCCGCGCCGTAAGTGTCCAGGATATCCTGCGGGTCGACGACATTCTTTTTCGACTTCGACATCTTGATCGTCGCACCGACCTTGACCGGCCTGCCGCCGTCTTTGGTGACAAAGCCTTTATCGCCCTTCTCAACTTCGGTCGGGAAGAGCCATTTGCCGTCCTGATCCTGGAAGGTCGCATGCGTAATCATGCCTTGTGTAAACAGGCCCGAGAACGGCTCGGACACGTCGAGATAACCGCATTGTTTCAGCGCACGCGTGAAGAAGCGCGAATAGAGAAGATGCAGGACCGCGTGTTCGACACCGCCGATATACTGATCGACCGGCAGCCAGTAATCAGCCTTTTTCTTGTCAAATCCAGTTTTGTCGTTATGCGGATCTGCATAACGCGCGAAATACCATGAGGATTCAAAGAACGTGTCGAACGTATCCGTTTCGCGTTTAGCCGCGCCTTTGCAGGTCGGGCAGCTGACGTTTTTCCATGTCGGATGACGTTCGAGCGGGTTGCCCGGCTTATCGAAGGTGACATCTTCAGGCAGCGTCACTGGCAGCTGGTCTTCCGGGACCGGCACCACGCCGCATTTCTCGCAATGGATGATCGGGATCGGGCAACCCCAGTAACGCTGGCGCGAGATGCCCCAGTCGCGCAGGCGGTATTGCGTCACGCCCGTGCCTTTGCCAAGGCTTTCGATCTTTGCAATTGCTGCGGCTTTTGCGTCTTCGATATTCAGGCCGTTGAGGAAATCCGAGTTGATCAGAATGCCGTCGCCTGTGTAGGGGAGCTCTTCGCCGCCTTCCACCACTTGCTTGATCGGCAGTTTGTATTTTGTCGCGAAGGCAAAATCGCGCTCGTCATGCGCCGGACAGCCGAAGACTGCGCCGGTGCCGTAATCCATCAGCACGAAATTCGCGATATAAACCGGGATCTGCCAGTTCGCATCGAAAGGATGCGCGACCTTGGCACCAGTGTCGAAACCGATTTTCTCGGCCTGTTCGATGGCGGCCTCACTTGTCCCTGCGGCCTGGCACTGCTTGATGAAATCATCGAAACCCGCTTTATCGCCGGCGAGTTTTTTGGCCAGAGGATGATCAGGCGCGATTGCCAGGAAAGACGCGCCAAACAGCGTATCGGGGCGTGTCGTGAAAACATCGATCTTGTCGGTACCGCCGACGATATCCCAGGTAAGGCGCGCGCCTTTGGAACGGCCGATCCAGTTCTCCTGCATGATGCGGACTTTTTCAGGCCAGCGGTCGAGTGTTTTCAGGGCCTCCAGAAGCTCGTCGCCGTATTCGGTGATCTTCAGGAACCACTGGTTTAACTTGCGGCGTTCGACCGGCGCGCCTGTGCGCCAGCCTTTGCCGTCGATCACCTGTTCGTTGGCGAGAACCGTATTGTCGATCGGGTCCCAGTTGACCATCGACTCCTTGCGGTAGGCCAGGCCGACTTTCAAAAAGTCGAGAAACATCTTCTGTTCGTGTTTGTAATAGTCGGGGGCGCAGCTTGTGACTTCGCGTGACCAGTCGAGAGAAAGCCCCATCTGGCGCATCTGCACGCCCATGGCTTCGGTATTGGCATAGGTCCATTTCGCCGGGTGCTGGCCGCGCTCAAGCGCAGCATTTTCAGCCGGAAGGCCAAACGCGTCCCAGCCCATCGGGTGTAAAACATTGAAGCCCTGCGCGCGGCGGTAACGCGCCACGACATCCCCGAGCGCGTAGTTGCGCACATGGCCGACATGGATGCGGCCTGACGGATACGGGAACATCTCAAGGACGTAGTATTTCTTTTTCGACGGGTCTTCGGTGACTTTGAAAGTCTCCTGGTCTGCCCAGACCTTGCGCCATTTTTCTTCTGTTTCGCGGATATTATATCGTTCAGCCATATCTAAATTCCTTGATGGACGCGCATACTAGCAAGGAAAAGAACGGAATTACAACGGGAATGGCTGTGCCTGTTGTTGTAAATGCCCTCAAAAGGAGATCCCCGCTTTCTATCTACGCCAAGGCTCCGATACACTTTTGAATCACAACGACCTCCAAAGCTTTAGCGTAGGAGGTCGCGGGGATGACACAAAGAGCGGTAAATTCGCAGGGATAGCGGTCTTTAGAAAACGCCGCCGTCTTCCTTGGCGACGCGCATCTGGCGTGCGCGGGTCAGGATCGCATCTTCAAGCTTGCGGCCCGTATCCGCAGAAACAGGCGCATCGACCCAGTTGGAGCCTTTAAGCGTCTGGCGGAAAGCTTTGACTTTGACACCATCGGCTTTCAGTTCGCGGCCCAGGATAAACACGTTGAGTTTCGTGCGTTCTTTCGGCGTGGCCGGATCGACATACCAGTCGGTAATGATCGTGCCGCCGAACGGATCCGCGCTGGCGAGCGGCATAAAGGAAACCGTATCCAGCGACGCGCGCCACAGATAGGAATTCACATCGATGCCGTTATCGCCATGGCTGTTATCCTTAGACTTGCCGCCGCCGAATATGCCGCCTTTGCCGAATATGCCCTGCGGCTTTTCGTAGATATTGTTCGCGCCGCTTTCAGTGCGGTCGGCACCGGTCGGGTATTTAGCTTCGCTCTGTACGGAATTGCAGCCGGCAAGTGTGAGCGTCACGGCGGAGGCCGTAAGCAGGAAGAGCGAAAAATTCTGGAAAGATTTCATCAAAAGGCCTCTTAAAAAATGCAGCGCGTATTTCAGTCTGTCGTTGTCATCAACGGCTTATCATGGCGCGTACCCCCGCTCAAGGCCCGCTCAGTCAATTGAGTGCAAACAATAACAATAAAATCAGTGCGGTAAGTGAATTGGGGATTGGTCCTGCAAATAGCAATGTTGCAGAATTGCCACAGGGAAAAGCGCAAATTTATTTAGCAGTTGCAAATCATTGTGCAATGAACAAAATGCATAGCAGCTATTCCAAAATCAATTTAACGAGGATTATAAATGAAAAAGATCATTGCTCTTTCCTGCGCCGTTCTGGCGTTGGGTTTTGCGGCATCGGCAAAAGCTGAAACAGCTGCTTCTACCTTCCCTGGCGCATTTACAGCCAATATCGCGCTGACAAGCGATTACACTTTCCGCGGTATTTCACAATCAGATGAAGGTCCTGCCGTTCAGGGTGGATTCGACTACACATACGGCGCAACTGATTCGCTGCCGGTCGGCCTCTATGCAGGTATCTGGGCTTCCAATGTCGATTTCAATGACGGCGACGAAGCTTCGATCGAAACCGACTTGTACGCAGGCGTTCAAGGCTCGATCGCTCCAATCGCTTCCGACTGGAAACTCGGCGCTATTTACTATGCTTACCCGGGCGCAGACTCTGATCTGAACTACGATTACTGGGAAGTTGCTGCCAGCCTGTCCCATAACTTTGGCCCGTTCACAGCAACCGGCAGTTTCAACTACTCACCTGAATTCTTTGGCGATACAGGCGATGCCGAATACACAGCTCTTGGTGTAGCGGTTCCGCTGCCATATGACTTCTCTCTGAACGGTCATGTTGGTTACCAGGCGATCGACGACGGTGTCGATTACTGGGACTGGTCAGCTGGTGTTGGCTACACATGGAACGGCTTCAATCTCAGCCTGAACTATGTAGATACAGACCTGAGCGAGCCTGACGAATGCCTGGACGGCTGTTCAGAGCGCGTCGTGTTCGCCGTATCACGCTCCTTCTAATCAGCTTTGGCTGTAAAAAAGATTCGAAAAGGCCCGATTTTTCTCGGGCCTTTTCTTTTTACGGATTCCGGGCGATGGTGCCTCGCGAAATAATAAACCGTTATAAATCAATAAGTTACAAATATAGACAACGGTTGATGTGGTGTTTTTGCCACAGAAGAAATCAAAATGTGACTTCCGTGCACGCCCCCGATTGCTTTTGGGGGTGTTCAGGTAAATATTGAGCCGTGTCCCGAAGGCTTCTGTCAGTCGAGGGACATATCAATGGCCCTCAAGGCTTAAGATTAAACATTAAAATTGGAGATACCCCTATGAACAAACTCTTGTTGAGCTCTGCTGTAGCAGTTCTCGCTTTGGCTGCTGTTCCTGCGTTCGCGCAAGACGACAGCACACTGAAGCTGAACCTCGGCGGCCACTTCAAAGGCTACGTAAACTACACAGACCAAGACGATGATCTGGTTGGTACTGGTGTTGGCGTTCACAACTTCGACATCCTGCGTCAAACTGAAGTTCACTTCGGTGGCGAAACAACTCTGGACAACGGCCTCACAGTCGGTGCCCAACTGGAAGCTATTGCTGACGGTGGCGAGTCATTTGATCTCGACGAATCATACGTATACCTCGCAGGTACTTGGGGTCGCGTAAACTTCGGTGATGAAGATGGCGCTGCTTACCTCCTGCAAGTTGCTGCTCCTTCAGCTGATGACAACATCGACGGTATCCGTCAGTTCATCAACCCAATCAACTTTGGCGCTTCAGGCGGTCTGACAGACTTCTATGATGGCGGCATCGACTACGCAAACGACATTGCCGGCAACGCTGACAAAGTTACTTACCTGACACCAGTATTCTCCGGCTTCCAAGCTGGCGTTTCCTACACACCAACAGTATCTGCTGATGCAGTAACTGTTTCACGTGGTGGCAATGGTAACTCCCTGAACTCTGCTGATTCTATCGATGACGTTTGGGAAGCAGCTCTCCGTTACGAAGGTTCATTCAACAATGTTGGCATGATCCTCGGCGGCGGTTACACATACGCTGACTCTGATACAGATCAGTGGAACCTCGGCGCAGACTTCGATATCGGCGCTTTCGGTCTCGGTGTGATCTACACTGCAACTGACGTTGGTACAACAGGCGCTGGCGCAACACTCGGTCTGACAGATACAGACACTTGGGTTGTTGGTGGCGATTACACAACTGGCCCATTCAAGCTCGGCGTGTCTTACCTGAACGAACAAGCTGACGACGTATTTGATGTTGATCGTTACACCGGTGGTGTAGTCTACACATACGGCCCAGGCATGAGCTTCCGTGGATCTGTTTCTTATGCAGATTTCAACGACAACGGCGCTATCGGCTCTGACGCTGATGCAACATCCGTATTGCTCGGTACACAAATCAACTTCTAATTTTTTAGAAGTATAGAAATACGAAAAGGGCTCGGTTTTCCGGGCCCTTTTTTTGTTTCTTACCACAGAGACACAGAGTAAGCAGAGTTTTGCCTGAATAATACCCTCTGTGTCCCCTGTGTCTCTGTGGTAAAAATATTCTATGATAGAAAAGAATTTTCAGGACATTCAGAAACGCATCGCGGGCCGCGCGCAATTGATTGCGGTGAGCAAGAACCAGTCATCTGAAAAAATCGAAGAAGCGCTGAAGACGGGCCACCGCCTGTTCGGCGAAAACCGCGTACAGGAAGCGAAAAGCCACTGGCAGGAGCTTCGTAAAACCTATCCTGATCTGAAACTGCACCTGATCGGGCCGCTCCAGACCAATAAAGCCCGTGACGCAGTTGCGCTTTTTGATGTGATTGAAACGATCGACCGCGAGAACCTCGTCGATGAAATCGCGAAAGAAAGCAAAAAACAGAACCGCCATCCCGACTGTTTTATCCAGGTCAATACGGGAGATGAAGCCCAGAAAGCCGGCGTTTCGCTTGAAAATTTTGCAGGGCTTCTGGCTTATGCGCTTGAAAAAGGTCTGAAAATAAAGGGTTTAATGTGTATTCCGCCGGTGGCTGCCGACCCTGCGCCGCATTTCGCATTGCTGAAAAATCTTGCAGCAAAAAATAACCTGCCGGAACTGAGCATGGGGATGAGCGGCGATTTTGAAATAGCGATCGAAGAAGGCGCGACATTCGTACGCGTCGGCACGGCGCTGTTTGGCGAGAGGTAACCACAGAGAAGCGGAGTTAGAAGGGTGCACAGAGAAATATATCAAACTCTGTGTTCTCTGTGCCTCTGTGGTTTAATTGAATCAGGAATTATAATGGGGCTGCGGTGCGCGGAGATTGGCGACTGCGATCGTAGTGTCCGTATCCGGCGTATTCGCGGCGGTCGCGACTGCCGCTTCATGGGTTTTCTGGCCTTCGGCCATCGCCACTACATTTTCGCCGACATCTTTGCCGGTTTCATATTCAACCACCGCATTGGCCGCGCCTGCCGCGGCACCGATAAAGCCGCCATAAGCCGCGCCGCCGATGATGCGCGAGATCGGCTTGATTGTATCGCCGGTAATCTCGCGATAGGCCGTACTGACAAGCGGGATGTGTTGCAAAGGGTTGACCATATCGACGATATCAAGAAAACCGAAGGACTCGTCTTTTGTCGTGCCCGCATCCGGCGCTGTTTCGGCCAAAGCCGTTGCAAAGCTCGGGTCTTTTGCGCCTTTGGCACTTGTTGCCAGGTTCGCGGTAATTTCTTCCTCTGGGGTCTGCGGAGAACCCCAGACCGGGATCGAGCCGTTGATACGGTCGTCGCCGCTTTTCTGCATGCGAAACACTTCATTGCGCGCGACCGGTTTAGAGGTCGCCGAGGGCTGGTTCCATATGATGGTTTCAGGCTGGATTTGCATGGTAAGGATAGAAGTGCAATAAATATGCCTGACTAGTTGGCCAGCGAAATCAGTGGGTTAGTAATTGAAAATTATCAGGATTGCCTTGGATGACGATATTTTGACCGGGTTGGTCAGTGAACAGCTTGCACGTCTTGCCGGGGTCAGGCTGGGGGATGACAAGCCCGATCTCATTATCGCGACCTCGCCAACACAAGACCCGGGCGTACCGCATCTATTGATAGGCGGGCGTAGTGAAGACGGCCATGAGGCTTTAAGTCTGCCGCTACGCGCCGGGGTGATGATGGATCGTGTGCGCTATATGCTTTCGGGGCGCGACCGCTTCGCGCAGGGGGAAACAATTACCTTCCTGACCTATACGCTCAATTCAGAAGACGGCATGCTGAGCGATATCGCCAGCGCCCGTCAGGTCCGGCTCACCGACAAGGAAAAACTGATCCTGATGTTACTTTATGCCGCGCCGGAACGGAGCATGGATCGTAAATCCCTGCTGCAGGATGTATGGGGCTATGCAGAAACGGCCGAGACGCATACGCTCGAGACGCATCTCTACCGCCTGCGTCAGAAGCTCGAGGACGGCCTGGCGCTCAAAGACCTGATCGTCACAAAAGACGGCATCTACACGCTGAAAGTCTAAGCCGCTTTTGCTGCAGCAATCGCAGCACCGATACTGTCCAGGAAACTCGCGCTTTTCTGCATCGGCAATTCCTCGATGCCGGCGCGGGAAAGGTCGGCGAGATCTGCAATAAAAATTTTCACCCGCGCAATATCCGTCTCGGTAAAGTTCGTCTCGATATCCGTCGAAGCCGGGGGCGGGTAGACATTCTGGTCATGTCCGGCACGGCCCACGGACTGGTAGGCGCTTGCCGCGCGCTGATTTAATGTATTCGAGGCTCCATGCACGGGCGGGGCAACCTGTATCTGCGGGTCTTCTGCTGCCACTACGCTTTCAAGAAACGCCCGCAACGAGGCGATGGAGACATAGGCCGTGTCTTCCCATTCGGCAGGCGTGTAGCTGCCTTCTTCGTGATGGTTTTTCTTGCGGCCGTCTTTGTCGGTTTCGTCACGGCGGATTTCAAGCCGCGCGTTTGCCTTTTCAACGTGGCGCGTGGGCAGACCGGCAAATATTCCGTCAAGTTTTGAGAACATGACGCAATTATATCAGGTGTTTCAGCCTCGGTTAAGCCTGCTTATTTCTTGAGATCTTGGAGGCTGGAGCTGTCGGCACGCACGAAATCCGGCGATTGCCAGGACCAGATCGGCTGGAGATACTGATTGTAATAGGTAATGCCGGCGATTTTGGTCAGGAGAAGCCATTGTTTCGTCCCGTCAAGCGTCATCGGTTTGAGATCCGCCTTGGTCGGGCGCAGCTCCAGCACCATCGTCACGGAACCGCCGCCGATCTTGGAGTTCGCGGCGGAGACGGCCGTGATATCCAGCGGGATATCGAGAAAAGCCTCGATCATGTCGGGAATGACCGCGAAATTATAACCGCTCCATTGATAAGGGAAATAGATCGGCCCCTGCTGCATGGGCAGGGTGACGACCAGAGACGGTTTGCCGGTAATCTTGGCTTTCATATTGACCGCCGTGCGAATGACGATCATCTGCTTTTCCGGGTCGGTGCCGGCGAATTCGGTCTGCAGGGCCGCGCGCTGGGCCGGCAGCATCTGCGCGCGGCTTGCCGGATCGGCTTTCTGGTAGGCATCGTTCTCCATCGCCGCCTTGTCGAAATCAGGAGTGCGGCCGGCCAGTTTGTAGAAAAGAAACCCGATGCCGCGCGACGTAGTCGGTGGCGTTAAAAGCGCGGTCTTGTTCGCGGCGAGCGCCTGGGCAGAGACAAAAAGTCCCAGGCAGAAAAGCGCGATAAAGATTGTCCGGGAAAGCCCAGGGAAGGGTTTTTTATTCATCGTGTCTAAGTGTATCATGATTAACATTATGCGCAAAGATCGAGATCACCCGCCCCATGATGCCAAGAGAGACCCCGCGCTCTGGAAGGCAGTGACGAAAGACGTTCGCAAAATCCACGGCGAAGAGACGGAACCGCCGCAGGCGGCGAAATCCGTGAAAGTAAAGGTGCCGCGGCGGGAGAAAGTCGCGTTGACAGCGCCCGTTTTGCCCGCGCCCTCCCCGAATGCCGGGAAAATCGACAAGGGTACGGCGGCACGCCTTGCCAAAGGCGAGATGAAAATCGATGCAAGTTTCGACTTGCACGGCTATACGGTCGATATCGCGCATAAAAATTGCTGCAGTTCCTGAAACAATCCATTGCCACGGAAAAACGCTGCCTGTTGATCATTACCGGCAAGGGCGGGGCGGGCGGTGGCCTTATCAAACGCGAATTCCGCCTGTGGCTGGAAGATAAGAGCGTCGCGCCCTATATTCTTTCAGTCAGCGAAGCGCACAGGCAGCATGGCGGCAGCGGGGCCTATTACGTGTTGCTGCGAAAAAACAAAGTGAAATGAAGAAAACCATTATGACGATCGCCCTTTTCCTCCTGGCCGCCTTTCTGATCGCCGGGATTTTTGTTTATACGCAGATTGAAAAGAACAGCAAAATAACCGCTTTTTACAACCTGCCCGGCAGTCCTGCGGTCAACAAAGATGAAAATCCCGAAGCGTGGAAGAAGTTTTTCTGGCAACGCATGTTCGATCGCGAGAAAGTCGAAATTCCCGAAGGGTTCGTCATTCCGGAAGCGCAGGTGCTAAAAAACCTTGCCGACAATAAAGACAAAAATAGCATTACCTGGCTGGGCCATGCTGCGTTTCTGATCCATCTTGATGGATTGAATATACTGACAGACCCGTTTCTGTCGGAACGCGCTTCGCCGTTTCGCTATCTGCTCGGTCCGAAGCGGTTTTCGCCGCCCGGCATCCATGTCGAAAACCTGCCGCCGATCGACATCATTCTTATCTCGCATAATCATTACGATCATCTCGACAGGGAGACGCTGCGCAAAATTCCCAACAAGGACAGGATCACCGTCATAACCCCGCTGCGCAACGGGCAATTGCTGCGCCCTCTCGGCTTCGCCAATATCCATGAACTGAACTGGGGCGAGAGCACGACAGCAGGATCGCTGAATGTCACGGTCGTTCCCGCCATCCACTTTTCCGCACGCAGCCTGTGGGACAGGAACCGCATGTTATGGGGCGGTTTTGCAATTCAGGGCCAGCACGAGAAACTCTATTTCAGCGGTGACACGACCTATGGCCCGGCTTTCAAGAATATGGCGGCATACGGCCCCTTCGATATAGGCATGATCGGGATCGGAGCCTATGACCCGGTCGAATTAATGAAAGGATCGCACGCCACGCCCGAACAGGCGATCGAGATCGCGCAAGATCTGCATGTGAAGACGGTCATCGGCATGCATTGGGGCAGCATACGCCTGACCAACGAGCCAGCTTTCGAGCCGCCGCAAAGATTTGTCAAAGCAGGAGAAAAAGCCGGGTTTAAACCGGAAAATCTATGGGCGATGAAAATCGGCGAAACGCGGTTCCTGCCTTAACCCGACCGCATCCCTGCCTGCGCAGGGATGACAAAGGAAGGGTCAGCCGGCGAGCGAATACTGGCGCGGGTAAGCGGGATCCAGAATTTGCCCGAGATCGAGTTTGCACAGGTCGGCTATTTTCAAAGCGAGCGTTTCTGCGTACTGGAAATTTCCCGGCAGGTAAATTTCTTCCGTATCGATGTCGAGAACCGCAACATGATTTGCCCGCGCGGCCTCCAGAAGACCGTTCATTTCCCGCTGCAGCGCATGGATGTAATCAAGCCCCACGTCCGCCTCGTGCGGTCGGTTGCGGCCCCTGATACGGCGCAATTGCTCCTCGGGCGAGCAGATCAGGTTGATCAGCAGGTCGGGCGTGCCGAGCTTGCTCTCGAGATAGACGAAACACTGGTTGATAATGGACAGCGCCTCCGCGTCCTCGTTTTGAAAAAGCATATTGGTATAAGCGCGCAGATTAAGCACTGACTGATCGAGGACGTTGATACGGTCGCCTCTTTCAAAGGTTTTGATTTCCTGGAATTTGGACAGGGCGAACCACATCTGGGGCGGAAAACGGAAATTCACCGGGTCGCGGAAACAGTCGGAGAGAAAGGGATTGGTAGCCAGCGTCTCGTAAATCGAGTGAAAGCCGATACGGTCAAGGGCATTGCAAAGTGTCGATTTCCCAACTCCCAAGCCTCCGACAAGTTCAATGCGCATGATTTTATCCTTTGAAAAACCGTAGCAGCCCCTTTCGCGCGGACGCGATTCCAAAGTTGTTAATCCTCACAACTTTAAAATTTCATAAGTAGCTCTCAGCCTTGTGCCTGAGGGCAAGGATGTCTATATTATTCAAAAGGATAATGACTTGACGAAGATGTTCACACTTCCGACGATGGACGACCCGACAGGGCTTTTGAATGAAAGCTATGAAGTCTGGGGGGCTTTTGTCGGTATTGTTCTTTTGTTGCTCTGTGTCGACCTGTTTATCCTCAATCGCAAAGATGAAGTCGTCAGCACCAGGAAAAGCCTGATTATGGCCGGCTTCTATATGGTCCTCGCCCTTTTATTCGGCGGCTGGATGTGGAAGACGTTCGGCGCGGATGACGGTGTCGATTACTATACCGCCTATTTCATCGAGCTCTCATTATCCCTCGACAATCTATTCGTGATGTCGGTCATCCTGTCCTATTTCGCCGTGCCCAAGGAATACCAGCACCGGGTGCTGTTCTGGGGTGTTCTCGGCGTGCTGGTCATGCGCGGCGTGATGATCGGTTTCGGCACGGTACTCGTCCAGTCTTTCAGCTGGGTGCTGTTTATTTTTGCAGGTTTCCTTGTCCTTACCGGGGTCAAGATGCTGTTCATGAATGAGGAAGATGAAAATTTACAGGATTCCTTCCTGATAAAGTTCTTCAAGCGCCACCTGCGCTATACCGACCAGCTCGCCGGGCATGACTTCTTCGTCAAGCTGCAAAGCCCCGGCAGCAAGAAATTCCTGGTCTATTGCACGCCGCTTTTCATGGCGCTGGTCTGTATCGAATTTATGGATGTCCTGTTCGCGCTCGACAGCGTCCCGGCAGTTTTCGCGATCACCAACCAGCCATTCGTGATCTATACCAGCAATATCTTTGCGATCCTCGGCCTGCGCACAATGTATTTCTCGCTTTCCATGCTGCTCGACCGTTTCAAATATATGAAATATTCCCTTTCGCTGGTGCTGATCTTTATCGGCCTTAAAGTCTTCTACGGCCATTTCTTCGACCAGAAGATCGATCCGCTGGTGTCGCTGACCATTACGCTCGGCACGCTGCTGGCCGGTGCGCTGGCTTCGGTTCTGATGACCGGCAGGCATAAAGACAACCCATGACCGATACGATCGCCATTATCGATTACGGCTCCGGCAATCTTCGCTCGGCCGCCAAGGCCTTCGAGCGCGTAATCCGTGAAGAAAACCTCAATTTAAAAGTCGTCGTGACCGACCGCGCGGACGAACTTGCGAAAGCGTCGCGCATCGTACTGCCGGGGCAGGGCGCGTTTGCCGACTGCATGAAAGGACTGACCGCGCGCAAGGAATTGTTCCAGACCCTGCAGCAACAGGTGCAGGAAAAAGCCGTGCCGTTTCTCGGCATCTGCGTTGGCATGCAACTGATGGCGGAGAAGGGATTCGAGCATGGCGTGCATCCGGGACTCGCCTGGCTGCCGGGCAATGTCCGCCGCATGGAGCCGAAAGACGAAAGCCTCAAAATCCCGCATATGGGCTGGAATACATTGACGTTATTACAGGAACATCCCGCACTGCGTCACATCGGGGACGAGGATCATTTCTATTTTGTTCATTCTTTTATGTTTGAATCAAAGGATATCGCCGACATCATTGGAACTACGGACTATGGCGGCGCGTTTGCAGCAATCGTCGGTCGCGACAATATGATAGGCACGCAATTCCACGTTGAAAAAAGTCACGAAGCGGGGTTGCGCCTGATAAAAGGGTTCTTGCAGTGGAGAGTCTAAGTTGAGCGAAACCAAAAAAATTCTCAAACCGATTCCATCCGTGGAACTTGTAACGGAATCTCTCGCCAGCAATGAACTTAACGATCTTTGTGACGCAACCGATGCCGCGATCGAAGCCGGCGGCGGTTTCGGCTGGCTCACCCTGCCCAATCGCGACATTCTCGAACGCTACTGGCAGGGCGTGATCGCCATGCCCGTGCGCATGCTGTTCGTCGCAAGGCTCGACGGCGTGATCTGCGGCACGGCGCAACTGATCCGCCCGCCGAAAAACAATGAAGCGCAGGCTTTCGCCGCGCATCTGACTGGCCTGTTCATCGCGCCCTGGGCGCGCGGCCAGGGCCTGTCGCGCAGGCTTTTAGATTATATCGAGAAAACGGCGATCCGCGAGAATTACGCCGTGATCAATCTCGATTTGCGTGAAACGCAGGAGGCCGCGATCAACCTGTATGAAGGTGCCGGTTATAAGCTGATCGGCGAACATCCTTATTACGCCAAGGTCGACGGCCAGCCGGTCAAGAGCACGGCGCGCGGCCCGGTGCCGGGCGGCCCGT
>JBEHYB010000056.1:0-16789 GCA_048498395.1 Pseudomonadota bacterium | reverse complement strand
TTCCCCGGGATGACGCATAATTAGGCGTATTACAAATTCAGCGTCGCGAGCTTGTCGATCTGGTCCTGTGTTATCAGTGCATCGATAACCTCAGGCAACGCCTTACCCGTCATCACGTTATCGATATTATAAAGCGTCAGGTTGATACGGTGATCGGTCACACGCCCCTGCGGATAGTTATAGGTGCGGATACGTTCCGAACGGTCGCCCGATCCAACCTGTGATTTACGATCCGCCGCACGTTCCTGATCGAGTTTCTGGCGCTGCATATCATACAATCTCGTTTTCAGAAGCGAAAGCGCGCGCGCCTTGTTCTTGTGCTGGGATTTTTCTTCCTGAATCGCAACCGCCAAACCTGTCGGAATATGCGTCACGCGAACGGCGGAGTCTGTCGTGTTAACCGACTGACCGCCCGAACCTTGGGAACGGTAAACGTCGAACCGCAGATCCTTGTCATTCAGCACGATATCGACATCTTCCGCTTCCGGCATCACAGCCACTGTCGCAGCAGATGTATGAACGCGGCCCTGCGTTTCCGTCTGGGGCACGCGCTGCACGCGGTGAACGCCGGATTCAAATTTCAGTTTCGAGAACACGTCAGACCCGGATACTTCGACGATAATCTGTTTGTACCCGCCCATATCGCTTTCGGACATTTCGGCGACTTCGAAGCGCCAGCCCTGCTGTGACGCGTAACCGCGATACATCGCAAACAGATCGCCCGCGAAAATCGCCGCCTCGTCACCGCCGGTTCCGGCGCGAATTTCAAGAATGGCATTCTTCGTATCGTCGGTATCTTTCGGGATCAGGATCAGCTTGATCTTGTGCTCGAGATCGGGAATCTGTTTTTTCAGATCGTAATATTCTTCTTCCGCCAGATCCTTCATTTCAGGATCGTTCATCAGCTCTTCCGCCTGGCGGAATTGCGACAGCGCATTTTTATAAACCTGCACAGTCTCGATGACCGGGCCTAAATCTGCATATTCCTTGGTGAGTTTGACGAACGCCTCACCCGTCGCCTTGCCCTCCGCCATCAGCGCGGCAAGTTCTTCATAACGCGCCTCGAGCGGCGCTAATTTCGGGAGCAGATCAGTTGACATGGGCTTCTACATACAAAAAGGCCGGGCAAAAGCCCAGCCTTTTCAATATTTAACGCCTAATAACGCGATTGGCTTCCATTTCTGTTGAAATTTTTTGCCATCCTGATAAAAAAGCTTTCCAATTTCCAGAAAATTAAATAATAACTACCGATTTGTTGCTATTTAGAGAGTAAAAAAATGCCATTACCATCCTTGCAAGAAGCCTTCGATCTCGTCTGGACCGCTTTCGAGCCAGCCACTAAGTTCAACAACGCCGTCCAACAGGAAACTGCGGCCCAGCAAATTCCGGATACGGAAATTGTCCATTCACAGAAAACCTACCCGATCCCTGTCGTTTATCCGTACTGGCCTTATTAGGCCTTCCTCTCTTGTCATCCTGAGCGTACGCGAAGGATCTCATCTGAAAGCAGCCCGGATTCTTCGGCTTTGCCTCAGAATGACAAAACAGGCCAACTACCGAGCAACCGAAATAAATCGTAAAGCTATTCAGCCGCTACAGAAGTTTCAGCGGCTCTGATACTTGCGGCCTTTTCTTCAACCAGCTTCACAAGATGGTCGACGATATTTGTATCGCCTTCCATCAAACGGTGCGCTGTCTGCCCGCCGATAAAGACCTGATGCGTGCCTTTGCCGCCCCCCGTAAAACCGATATCGGTCATCAGCGCCTCACCGGGACCGTTCACGACACAGCCGATCACCGAAAGGGTCATCGGTGTTGTGATATGTGAGAGTCGCTGCTCAAGCTCTTCAACTGTCTTGATAACCTGGAATTGCTGGCGCGCGCAGCTCGGGCACGAAATCACGTTCACGCCGCGATGGCGCAGGCCCAGCGATTTCAGGATATCGAAACCGGCCTTAATCTCCTCGACCGGATCGGCCGAAAGCGAAACGCGGATCGTATCGCCGATCCCCGCCCATAACAGGTTGCCCATGCCGATTGATGACTTGATCGTTCCCGAGCGCAAGCCGCCCGCTTCGGTCACGCCGACATGCAATGGATAATCGCAGACAGAAGCCAGTTGCATATAAGCAGCAACGGCAAGGAACACGTCCGAAGCCTTGCAGGAAATCTTAAAATTATAGAAGTCGTTGTCTTCCAGAATCTTGATATGGCGCTGTGCGCTCTCGACCATCGCGTCCGGGCACGGCTCGCCGTATTTCTCAAGCAGATCGCGCTCGAGAGATCCCGCATTTACGCCGATGCGGATCGAACAGTTATGATCTTTGGCCGCCTTGATGACCTCGCGCACGCGCTCTTCCGAACCGATATTGCCCGGATTGATGCGCAGGCAGGCGGCACCGTTTTGCGCAGCTTCGATAGCGCGCTTGTAATGGAAATGTATGTCAGCGACGATCGGTACATTCACCGCCGGCACGATCTGCTTCAGCGCCGCGCTCGACTCTTCATCCGGACATGAAACGCGCACGATATCCGCACCGACATCTTCCAGTTGTTTGATCTGTGCGATTGTCGCAGCCGCGTCCCGCGTATCGGTATTCGTCATCGACTGTACGGTGATCGGCGCATCGCCGCTCACGGCAACATTGCCGACCCAGGTTTTTCGCGAGACCCGGCGCTGGATAGAGCGCCACGGGCGGATTGAATTGTGATCGTTTGAAGACATGAGGGATAAATGGCCCTTCCGGCCATTTTTTTCAACTTAAATCAGCAAAAAAGCCAATCTGTCGCAGATCTATTCCGGCTGGCCGGTCTGCGCCGGAGCCGAGACAGGCGCTTGCGCATTAGGGACAGGGGCGACTACGGGCACAGCATCAGGCGTAACCGCAGGAATTGCTTCCGCTCCCGCCGCGGGAGCCGGTCCTGGCAGCACGGCCGGTGCCGGTTCACCCTTCAAATCCCATGGATTAAGCGAAATCTTGCGTTTGACTTCGCCCGCACGCCCCAGATGCGGCAACATTTGGCCTTCGACGACGGGTTGCAAGCCGCCGGCATTTCCGGTCGTCATCGTATAGCCACTCTGATCGGGCGGAACCCAATATTCTTCCCCCTCCTTCAACACACGGGAGAAAACCGGCTGGCCTGAGCCGTCACGAATTTCAACCCATACATCCTGCGTTGCTTTCAATACGACCGGGTGAGGTTTTGGTTTAGGCTCTTCGACAGCGGCTGTCGTCGGCTGACTCTCTTCGGGAGGCTTCTGCGGCGCGGTCATCTGCTGCTTGAGATCTTTCGGCACGGAAGGAATCTCTTCCGGATTCAAACCGCCAGGGCTTGTGACCTTCCATGTCAGCAGGATCAGGATTAACAGCACCGTCGAGATGGCGATGATCCGCTTGCTCGGGATTTTCTGTTCGTCTGATGCGACCGGGAATATATGCGCAGGCTTTGTAACCTGCGGGCCGGATTGTTTTCGAAGAAGCTGGACCAGCTTACCGCTATCAAGCCCCAGATATTCCGCATAGGATTTAATATAGCCGACGACATAGGCCTGTCCGGGCAACCTCTCGAAATCGCTTTTCTCCAGCGCCTCGATATAAAGGAGTTTGATGCGCAGAGCTGCCTGCACCTGCGCCGTGCTCAGCCCATGCTGGACGCGCGCGCGCTTTAGAATTTCTCCGACTGAAAGCGACGCATGTCCTTCCTGAAGGTCGGATGCGTTTTCCCTGAGCGTATCGGATTTATCTTCTGTCATTTCACCCTATGCGGCAGCTTTGTCGAGACCAAACGCAGTGTGAAGCGCGCGTACCGCCAGTTCTACATAGTCTTCGGAAATCAGTACGCTGACTTTGATTTCCGATGTCGTGATGACCTGGATGTTGATAGATTTCTCGGCGAGCGTCTTGAACATTTTCTGCGCGACACCTGAGTGCGACCGCATGCCGATCCCGACGACGGATATTTTCGCGACCTTGTTATCGGACTGAACCTCGATGCCTTTTAAAACCGGAATACCTTTCAGGACTTCAAGCGTGTTGGCATGATCTGCGCGCGGCACGGTAAAGGTCATATCGGTATTCTTACCGTCAGGCGAAATATTCTGGACGATCATATCGACATTGATATTCGCGTCGGCCAGGGGACCAAACAGCGAAGCCGCGACACCCGGGACATCGGGGACGTTACGCACGGTTACCTTGGCTTCATCACGCGTGAAAGCCACGCCGTTTACGATCATCTGTTCCACGATATCTTCCTCTCTCAAAACAAGCGTGCCTGGCAGATCGCTGCCGATGGCCGCATCAAAACTTGATAAAACCTGCACCTGGACGTTTTGCGCCATCGCAAGCTCGACGGAGCGCGTATGCAGGACTTTCGCGCCAAGCGAAGCCAGCTCAAGCATCTCTTCGTATGAAATGCGATCGATCTTTTTTGCCTTGTCCGTCACGCGCGGGTCTGTCGTATAGACACCATCGACATCCGTATAAATATCACAGCGGTCCGCCTTGACTGCCGCCGCAATCGCGACCGCCGTCGTATCCGACCCACCGCGCCCCAGCGTCGTGATGCGATGGTCTTTTGTTACGCCCTGAAACCCGGCGATGATAGGCACGGTGTTTTGGTCGAACTGCGCATTCAGATTATCGGAATCGATCCCGGTGATGCGGGCTTTCTTATGATTGCTGTCACAATGGATCGGCACCTGCCATCCCATAAAGGAACGCGACTTGATGCCTTTTTTCAACAGCGCCATCGCCATAAGGCCCGATGTAATCTGCTCGCCTGATGCCACAACCGCGTCATGTTCGCGGTCATCATGCTTGATGTCGATCTGACGGCAATATTCGACCAGTTGGTTGGTAACGCCTGCCATGGCGGAGACGACGACGGCGACCTTGTTGCCGCGCGCGACTTCCGCCGCGACTTTTTCTGCAGCTTTTTCAATTCTTGCGGGGTCGGCGACCGAAGTCCCCCCGAATTTAACGACTATTTTTGACATTGCGGCGCAGAGTTTAACCGACGAAACTGCTTATGACTAGGGTCTCTTTCCTGCTTTCCCCGCGAAAGCGGGGATCTTTAAAGTGCACAACTGCCTGGATCCCCGCTTTCGCGGGGAAAGCATTTGCGATATGTTTCGCCCATGAAAACGACGACGCTCGACAAAAACCAGATCGACCATTTTTCCAAAGATTCCGCAAACTGGTGGGATCCGGACGGCCCGTTTAAGCCCTTACACCGCCTGAACCCCGCACGCATGGAATTCATCCGCGACCAACTCGTCTACCATTTCGGCCTGGATGACAGCAAAATTAAGACGCTTTCAGGATTATCGATACTCGATATAGGCTGCGGTGGCGGACTGATTTCAGAACCACTTTGCCGTCTGGGCGCGACTGTCACCGGACTTGATGCCGACGCAATCGGTATCGCTGCTGCCAAAGAACATGCTGATAGTGAAGATCTGGACATAAATTATATATGCGGTGCAGCAGAAGACCTCGCCGCAGCGAATAAAAAATACGATATCGTGCTGGCATTGGAAATTATCGAACATACCGCCTCGGCGCAGGATTTCGTCGCCCTGTGTGCGTCATTGGTAAAAAAAGGCGGGCTGGTTATCTTTTCGACACTAAACCGCACATGGAAATCCTACGCCCTGGGTATCGTCGCAGCAGAACACCTGCTTCGCTGGGTTCCCGTGGGCACCCATGACTGGAAGCGTTTCGTAAAGCCCTCCGAACTGGGCGATCTTGCAGATTTGGCAGGATTGAATGTCACGGATGTTAAAGGTTTGATCTTTAACCCGGTCAAAAACGAGTTTTCCATTCATCCGCGGGATGTGGACGTGAACTATTTTCTGGTTGCAGAAAAACTCTAGTCCCCTATCTTAAGAGGATGAATATAGTCCTTCCAATTTTAGTTGCCCTCTCCCTGCTCAGTGTTCTGGGCGTGCTTCTCATCGGTATTATCGGCTTTATCAAAGGCGGTGCCTTTAATGAGAAATACGGTAATAAACTCATGCAGGCCCGGGTCATTCTTCAGGGTATCACCGTCGCTCTGCTCGCCCTCGCATATTTCGTCTATCATAAATAAGGTCCCCTCATGAAAATTCTTGTGCCTGTCAAACGTGTCATCGATTTCAACGTGAAAGTTCGTGTCAAAGCGGACCATAGCGGGGTCGAACTCGCCAACGTCAAAATGTCGATGAACCCTTTCGATGAAATCGCGATTGAAGAAGCCGTCCGCCTCAAGGAAAAAGGCATCGCCAAGGAAATCGTCGTCGTCTCGATCGGTCCCGCCCAGGCGCAGGACGTTATGCGCACGGCCATGGCAATCGGCGCGGATCGCGGCATTCTCGTGCAGACAGAACAACCGATCGATCTCGGCGGCGTTGAACCTCTTGCCGTCGCCCAGCTTTTAAAAGCCGTTATCGATAAGGAACAGCCGAACCTCGTCATCATGGGCAAACAGTCAATTGACGATGACAGCAACCAGACGGGACAGATGCTCGCGGGCATGCTGAACTGGCCGCAGGCGACTTTCGCTTCCAAGGTCGAGTTGATCGGCGAGTCCGCCGCCAAAGTCACCCGCGAAATCGACGGGGGCCTTGAAACAATCGAGATCAAGCTGCCCGGCATCATCACGACCGACCTTCGCCTGAACGAACCTCGCTACGCGGCCCTGCCGAATATCATGAAGGCCAAACAGAAACCGCTGGCGACGATGAAACCGGAAGAGCTCGGCGTGACAATCGCCCCACGTCTGAAAGTCATCAAGGTCGAAGAACCTGCCAAACGTCAGGGCGGCGTTAAAGTCGCCTCTGTCGACGAACTCATTACGAAACTCAAAACAGAAGCGAAGGTGATTTGATACTTTGAATCAAATCATCCCCGCGCAAGCGGGGATCCAGAAAGGAAAACATAAATGCCAATTCTCGTTATTGCGGAACACGATCACGCGACATTGAAATCATCGACACTGAACACGATCACCGCCGCGACCAAACTCGGCGCGGACGTTCATGTTCTGGTCGTCGGCGCAGGCTCTGCCGCAGCAGCCCAAGCCGCAGCAGCCATAGCAGGCGTAACCAAAGTCCTGCACACGGACAGCGCTGAATATGAACACCAGTTGCCAGAAACAGTCGCGCCGCTCGTTATCGGTATCGCCGACCAGTACTCGCATATTCTCGCGCCCGGCACGACATTCGGCAAAAACCTTCTGCCACGCATCGCGGGCATCAAGGGGCTGCAACAGGTATCCGACGTGATCGAGATCGTCCACGCATCCACTTTCAAACGCCCGGTCTATGCCGGCAACGCCATTGCGACCGTGCAGTCATCCGATGCGATCAAGCTGCTGACAATCCGCACGACCGGCTTCGATCCGGCTCCGGCCACTGGCGGTTCCGCCGCCGTTGAAACCGTCGCCGGCAAAGGCGGTAACGACAGCTCCAAATTCGTCGGGCAGGAACTGACGAAATCCGCGCGCCCTGATCTCACGGCCGCGAAAGTCGTCATCTCCGGCGGTCGCGGTGTCGGTTCCGCCGAGAATTTCAAGATCATCGAAACGCTGGCCGATAAAATCGGCGCGGCCGTAGGCGCGTCGCGCGCAGCCGTTGACTCGGGCTACGCCCCGAACGACTACCAGGTCGGACAGACCGGCAAAGTCGTCGCACCTCAACTTTATGTTGCGATTGGCATCTCAGGCGCGATCCAGCACCTGGCCGGGATGAAGGATTCCAAGGTGATCGTGGCGATCAACAAAGACCCGGAAGCGCCGATCTTCCAGATCGCCGATTACGGCCTCGTCGCCGACCTGTTCCAGGCCGCACCGGAAATGACGGAAAAACTTTAAGCTTTATCTCTCAGTAATGAACCGACCGAGAAGGCGCGACCGATATTCGCGCCTTTCATGATTGTGCCTTCGGTCATGGCATCGTCCATATTCGTGCCTTCGAGATTGGCACCCGATAAGTCGGCTTCGCGAAGATCCGCTCCGCTTAAATTGGCGAAAGACAGATCCGCATTTTTCAACGATACGTTGCGCAGGTTGGCACCTCGCATATCCGCATATCTGAAAATACCGGACATTATATTGGTAGGCGCAAAACGTTTCTGCGCGCCGGTGCCAAACATCAATGGCGAGAAATTGATGCCGCGCATACGCGCATGGCTGAATGTCGCACCGACAAGCGAGCTGCCGCGAAAATCCGCTTCTTCGAGATCGCAGTTGCGGAAATCCGACCCGTCAAGGATCGAGCTTTGCAGCTCGGCCTTGTAAAGATTAAGTCCGATAAATTTGGCCTGACGCGCCTTGAGCGCCGTCAGCTTCTCTTTCTTGAGAGACGACGCTTCACGCAAGTCATAAAAACTCAAATCAAGCTGGCGGCCCCTGATGCCCACCGATTCAACCCAGCTCTTGTGATCTTCGAGCAGCGTCAATAGCGGAGCTTTCAATTCGTTGATGGAAAGCCCTATATTCTTGTCCGTAATGGCGTTCGAAATATCAAAATCGTTATCCTGGATCTGCGATAAATTCGCGCCGGCAAGGATGGTGTTCTTGAGATCGGCCCCGCTTAACTGCACGCCAGACAAATCGGCGTTACTTAAATCGGCGTTTTCGAATTTTGCCCCACGCAAATCGGCTTTTTGAATTTGCGCGTTCGCCATGATCGCGTCCGAGAAATCGGCCTGATGCGCCATCGTGCCGATTAATCGCGCGCCCGATAAATTCGCGCCGCGAAAACTGACCGGCAGCGGGGCCACATAATTTCCATCTGACGACAAAGCACCAGCCCGCATGTCGGCACGCTCAAGGTCGGCACCGGCAAGATTGGCACTCTCAATCCTGACACCGCGCAGATCGGCACGGATAAAATTCGTATTGTTGAGATTTGAAAAACTCATGTCACAGGCATAAAGACAGGCTTCCTGAAAACTCGCTTGCTCGAGATTCATGCTGCGCATGACGCAACCCGAAAAATCCGCCTGGCGCAGATTGCGCTCTTTTAAACTCAGCCCCGAAATATCGATGCGCTTAAGCGTCGCACGGCGACCGCCGACCCGTCCCGCCAGAAACCGCTCATGCAGATTTACCAGGGCATCCAGCTGGTCCTGATTGATGGAGGGAAGTATTTCTTCTTCGGGTGAGGACATGTTTCTAAGATGGCATATAGCGGTTAATTAATTACTGATCAGGCTTTTGACAAATTTTAAAGCTTCGGGTGAGGCCCAATCCGCAGCCCCTTGAAGTATATATATAATACGCCCATTTTTATCCAAAACATAGGTCGATGGATAACCCGCCAGGTTCAGGGCTTTGCGCAACTCTCCTGATTCGTCATAAAACCACCGCAATTCGCGTAGCTCGTCGGTTTTAAAAAATCTGGCCAGCTCGGCCGGTGTCTTTTGCATATCAAGAGAAATCGGCACGATCAGGACATCCGAATTGGCGTGCTGGAGCCTCGCCAGCGACGGCAGTTCCTCAAGACAAGGCGCGCACCAGCTCGCCCAGAAATTGACGATCGTGACCCGCCCCTTGGTCAGGCTAGACAAATCGACCTTGCGCCCCTCCGCCGAGAGCAGTTCGACCAGCGGCAGCATCGCCCCGTTTTTGACCTCTTCCGCACCGTTGAACTTATGCATGAATTCCGATGCGGCCTCATGCCCGATCCGGCGCTTCACATCGTCCGCTCCGGGCATCAGGAGAAACCCGGCCAAAGCGGCCAGCATGGCCATTAGAACACCCAAAACATTTGCAAAAGACTGATTTTTCATTTCAGACAATCCTAAAAGAATGCTAGTTGTAGCACATGATTAAACGACTGAAACTACCTGTAATTATTCTGTCCGCAACGCTTGCGGTTATGGCGCTCGGCGGCTGTGGCATCAAGCCCGGACATGTAGAGCCGCCGATAGGGGCCGACAAGGACACGTTTCCTCATGTTTACCCTGCTCCCAAAGATTCCGCTGTTAAAGAAACGACGACAAAATGACCTATAATTTCAAGAATGGTGTAATGCACGCGGAAAACGTGCCGTTGCCGGACATTGCCGACAAGGTTTCGACACCTTGCTATATTTATTCATCCGCAATCATTCGCGATCGTGTGACGCGTCTCAGCGACGCAGTGAGCGCGCCATGGCCCGCCAATAAAAAACCTTTTATCGCTTTTGCCTGCAAATCGAACAGCAATCTTGCGATCCTGCGCCTGCTGGGCAACCTTGGCACAGGCATGGATATCGTCTCGGGCGGCGAGCTTCTGCGCTGTCTCGAAGCCGGTATCAAGCACGACAGGATTATTTTCTCCGGCGTTGGTAAAACGGATTCCGAACTTCGCCTCGCGCTTCAACAGGGCATTCACCAGATCAATGTTGAATCTGAAGAAGAGCTTCTCCATCTCGAGAAAATTTCCCACGAATTCAAAAAGCCGGTTCAGGTCGCCTTGCGTTTCACGCCTGACGTTGAAAGCGGCGCGCATGAAAAAACCAGCACCGGCGAAGCCGAAAATAAATTCGGCCTTCTTGATGCGGAAATTTTCCGCCTGTTCAAACAGTTCCAGAACCATCCCTATCTGCGCCTCAACGCATTGAGCATGCATATCGGTTCGGGCGTTCCGACATTGGCACCTTTCAGGGAAGCATTCCTGATCATGGCCGATCTTATTAAAAAACTCCGCGCCGATGGCGCGACCATCACGCAGGCTGATCTCGGCGGCGGTTTGTGGATTCCCTATACCGACGAACCATTCCCGGATCTCGCTACCTATGGTCAGATGATCCATGAAATTTTCGCGCCGCTCGATGTGCAGATCGCGCTTGAACCTGGCCGTCTCCTGATCGCTGAATCCGGCGCGCTTTTAACGCGCGTTATCTTCAACAAGCCGCGCACCAATAAACGTTTTGTTATTGTCGATGCGGCAATGAACGACCTGATCCGCCCGACCTTGTACGATGCTTTTCACAAAATCGTGCCTGTTCAGGAAAAAACCTCGGCCGTGTCCCCTTGCGACATTGTCGGCCCGGTCTGTGAGACAGGAGATTACCTGGCGCTTGACCGCGACCTGCCCGCGCTTGAACGCGGCGACTTGCTAACGGTGATGAATGCAGGCGCTTACGGCTCTGTTATGTCGAGCACCTACAACACCCGTCCGCTGATCCCCGAGATTCTGGTCGATGGCGCGGAATTCCACGTCATCCGCGAAGCGCAGAATGTCGAAGACACCTGGGCTAACGAAAAGATCCCCTCTTACCTTAAATGAAAAAAATCCCGGCAGAAATCAGGTCCTTGAAACTGTCGGCAAAACTTCTGACGGCAAGAACCTCTCTCCTGCTGGAAAATTTCATACGGTCATTTGGCCTCGCTTTTCTATGGATCGCGATATTTATATGCATCTGGCTCACCGGCTTCTCTTCTGTCCAGACGACATGGCTCTTCTGGATCGTGCTGGCGATTGCCGTCTCCGAAGGCGCGCTGAAATTCCGCCTGCCCGCGCAACAGGACATATATGCACGGCTTGAAACGGCTAGCCGGTTACTTCATCGCCCACTGCAAAGCCTCACCGACGATATTGCAACACCGGACACTCTGGAACTGTGGCAGCTTGAAAAAGCGAGGCAGAAAGACCTTATCCCAAAACTTCGCTATACAAAGCCCTCCTTTGACCTGGCCCGGCACGATCCTTATGCGTTACGCATATTCTTTATTCTCGTTGTCGTCTGTGCGCTCTTTATTTCGCCGGATAATTTTATACAGAAAATAAAAACCGGGCTTCTACTACCTGAAAATACTGGCACGGTCGCAACTGCACAGCCTATGACACAGATTACGATCACATCACCGGCTTATTCGGGTGAAAAGGTTCAGATCCTCAATCAATCATCATCGAAACCTGTCAAAATTTTGCAGGGAAGTAGGATCAGTGCCGAAATAAAAACCGGCTGGGGCTATCCCGTTCTTAAAATGGGCGACGAACGTATCGCACTCAAACAAAAAGACGACACCGATATCTGGACGGCAGATGCCGTTATCCCCGAAACCACTCAGGTTAAAATCACCACTTACGGCATTTCGCGTTTCAGCCAGAAAATAGATTATATCAAGGACAAGCCACCCGAGATCGCCTGGAACGGCGAGATATCCGTCCTGCCTTCGGGCGAGTTGCGCATTCCCCTAAAAGTCACCGATGATTACGGCATCCAGAAGCTGACATTACGCGGCATTCTGGTGCCGGGCGAAACGCCGCCGCTTTTCGGCTCGCGCATGGAAATCGAGAAAAAACTGACGCTCGCCATCCGGAATTCAGCCGTCGATATCAATCCCGTCTTCGATGCCACGGGCCATCCATGGGCGGGCTGGAAAGTCTCGCTGTTGATCGAAGCGGAAGATTTCGCAGGCAATGTGTCCGAAACAACGCCTGTCGATATGGTCCTGCCGAAAAGAACGTTCCGCAATCCGGTCGCCGCCGCCCTCTCTGAAATCCGCGCCTCTATCCTCGCCATGCGCGGCACGGTCGATGCGCTTGTCGATGCAACCGACAATATTCTGACACAGCCCGAAATCTACAAATGGGACAATGTTATGACGCTCGGCCTGCGCAGCGTCTCGAGCCGCCTCTCCTATGCCACGAAGAAAGACGATCTTGAATCGACCGCCGGGCTGATCTGGGCGCTCGCCATGCGCATGGAAGACGGCCGTGTCAGTGAGACGCAGAAGAGCCTGCAGGAAGCATTGCAGAATTTGCAAGATGCAATCCAGAAAGGCGCGGACAAAGCCGAGATCGCAAAACTGATGCAGGATATGCAACAGGCCCTGATGGAACATCTGCGCACCATGGCCGGCAAGCTGCAAAGCCTCGTACAGAAAGGCGATAAGCTCCAGCTTCAGCAATCCCTGAATTTAAGCTCGCTCGGCGATTTCCTGAAGAAGCTGCAGGAAGAAATCCAGAACGGCGATTCTCAATCCGCGCTCAAGAAACTCAACGACCTGCAGCAGATGGCCGAAATGATGGGCTCATCGATGGCGCAAGGTGTTCCAAAAGACGTTCAGAAGATGATGGAGAATATCGAAAGCGTGCAGGATATGATCATGCGCCAGAAGAAACTTCTCGATATCACGCGCGCCCCCGCTTCTAAAAACCTTCCCGCCATGACGAAGGAACAGAAAGACATTAAAAAGACGGCCGAAGACTTGACGGCGAAACTGCCGCTTAAAATCGAACAATTCGAAACGGCAAAAGACGAAATGGGGCTTTCCGCGCAGGAACTCGGGCAAGGCAGTCCCGAAGGCTCGGTGCCGCATCAGGAGAAAGTTTTAAGCGGGCTCAAACAGACCGGACAGGATATGCAGCAACAGCTTCAGAAACGTCTGCAAAACATGATGGGCATCTCGATGGGCAGCATGTCAGGAAAACAGGACCCGCTGGGTCGCCAGACCACCGATCTCAATGATGACGGCACGCGCATACCCGGTGGCGTGAACAGGAAGAAAAGCGATGAGATTATCAAGACCCTACGCGAACGCGAGGCCGATATGAAACGGCCCCTGGAAGAGCGCAATTATTATCAACGGCTTTTAAAGCAATGGTGATTAATTGTCGATATGAAGCCGGACCGAGCTGGCTTCCTTCGGCGCGTCTTTAAAAGTGAAATTTATCTTCTGTGTGCTTTCGCCGTCCAGACTGTCATCTTTTATCTTTATGTCGGCGCTCTGAAGAACCTTGTTCTTTTCATCCAGCAAATCCGCCGTGATCGCCTTGACCGGCAAGGCATCGCTGGTCAGGTTTATTAGTGATCCTGCCCCTGAAACATCGGCCCCATCGAAAGAAAGCTTGATGCGATCGAAAGCAATTTTCGGCTTCTCTGTCTTAACTGAAAATCCCATTTTATTATAGGCGGCACCAAGGAACGGTACATTGAGTCCGACAGAATTCCTGAATGAAATAAAGCCGAGGAACAATGTCGATGTGATCGCGAGGGCAACGAGAACCGCCGCCACTTGTTTCTGTTGCTGGCGAGGCAACAACGGCTTGCGGTCTTTCAGGTCGACCTGGATATCAGGATGCTCCACCACCTTCTCGGCGGCAGGTTTTGATTTGATGGATTCAGCGGGCGCAGCCTCGTGATGGGGCGTGAAATCCAGATCAACATCGACTTTTCTTTGCCCGAATTGCGGAACTTCATGTTCGCCCTCGTGCAGCGGCAGATCGTCGAGACTGTCCCGTTCGCCCTGCTGGAACCACATATGCCCGCATTTTCCACAACGAACTTCACGGCCATCTGCTCCCAGAGCTTCGCTCGAGATCATAAATTTAGCCGAACAGGACGGACAGTTTAAAATCATGTGCTGGACAGGGTTAATTTCTACGTTAATTCTTTTATATAATTCAGAATCTGTTAATACAAGAGCTGGGATTAAAGAATAGAAAATCATGATCAAATTTGAACATGTCGGCCTGCGTTATGGGATTGGCCCCGAGGTTTTGAGTGATGTTAATTTTTCGCTCGAATCAGGCTCGTTCCATTTTCTCTGCGGCCCCAGCGGTGCGGGTAAAACCTCGCTCATGAGCCTCCTTTACCTGGGGCGGCAACCGACGCGCGGACTGATCTCCATGTTCGGCCAGAACATCGGTTCCCTTTCCCGCGAAGAATTGATGCCCATCCGCCAGAAGATCGGTGTGATCTTTCAGGATTTTCGTCTTCTCAATCACCTCTCCGCCTTCGACAATGTCGCCCTGCCGATGCGCATCATGGGTCAGCAGGAGCAGGATATCAAAACACATGTCCGCGAACTCCTTGAATGGGTTGGTCTGGGTGACTGTATGCACCGGTTGCCGAAAACTTTATCCGGTGGACAGCAACAGCGTATCGCCATCGCGCGTGCGGTGATCATCCAGCCGAAATTGCTTCTCGCGGATGAACCGACAGGAAACCTTGACGATGAAATTGGCGCGAAGCTGATGAACCTTTTCGAGCAACTGAACAAGATGGGCACGACTGTTCTGATCGCCACCCACTCGCACGCTATCCTCGAGAGCTTTAAATATCCGCGCCTGACGCTTGATAAAGGGGGCTTGAGCGTTTTCGATCCGCTTCGTGACAATAAAAGAGCACAGGTCTACTGATGTTTAAAAAGACGCAAAATCCTATCTTCAATATGCCCGGCAAGAATATGCGCTTCGATATTCCGCTGCATGCACGCGTCGGCACCGAATTCCTGGCCCTTTTGATGGCGCTGATGACCTTCCTGTGCATCCTTGCCGGCTGTATCAATATCTCGCTCAACAATATGGCGACCGCCTGGACGGCAAGCCTCGCCGATACGATCACCATCGAAATCCCGGCTTCCAAAAGCGATCCGGAGACACTCGAAACGCTTGCCAGGAAACTGGAAGGCATAGAAAACGTCAGTGAAGCAAAACTTCTCGACAAGGAAGAGCTTCAGGAACTTGTCGAGCCATGGCTCGGCAAAGGCAGTTCAGCGCTCTCCGACCTGCCCGTCCCGTCGCTCATTAATGTAAAAATCAGTGAACGCAATCCTGAACTTATTGAAAAGATAAACTCGACCGTGGCTGACGCGGTCCCCGATGCATTGATCGATGCACATGATAACTGGCTCAGCGATATCCTGAAACTTTCCAAAGGCCTGCAGATCGCCGGTGCCGCACTGATCGTGATTATCGGGATCGTCACCGCCCTGACCGTCAGTGGTGCCGTACGTTCGCGCATGGCCATTCACCACGCCGAACTTGAACTTCTTCATATTATGGGTGCATCCGATAAATATATTACCCGCCAGTTCCAGAAATATATTCTCTTTCTGTCCGGCAAGGGCATCCTGCTCGGACTTGTATTATCCGTTGTTGCAGTCGTGATCGCACACCTGCTTGCCTTCAATCTGCCTGATACGTTGCCGCGCTTTGACCTCAATTTTGCCCATTTCCTCGTTTTGCCTGTCATCTCTCTGATGCTTCTCGTCATCAGCACCACGGCCGCAAAACGGACGGTAATGTCAGTTTTAAAAGAAATGCCGTAAGCCAATGTTCAAGTTCTTAAAAATTTTTACAGGCATGATGGCCGCGACGATAGGACTGATGTTCCTGTTATGGGTTTATGGCTTCATCATCTTTACCGGCCTCGTCAGCTCGATGAACGAACCGAAAGAGATTGAAAAAACAGACGCTATTATCGTCCTGACCGGCGGCACCAACCGCATCGACCGCGCGCTGGATCTTTTATCCGAGGGCAAGACCGACCATCTGTTCGTCAGCGGCGTGAATAAAAGCGTCAAACTGAAAGAACTGCTGTCGACCTATCGCAAACCGCTGCCCGATTGCTGCATCAATCTCGGCTATGAAGCTGACAATACGCTCGGTAATGCGATTGAAACCCGCAAATGGGTTGAAGCCAACAATATCAAGACGATCCGCCTGATTACCGCGACCTATCATATGCAACGCTCACTGCTGGAATTCCACCATGCACTGCCCGATATAAAAATCATCCCGCACCCGGTCATCCCGGGAAATTTCTCACCCGACGAAGAAAAATTCTGGAAGTTGTGCTTCCTTGAATATCATAAGCTGCTGCTAAGTTTTGTCCGCGTCGTGTTCTATCCGGCGGAAATCCACCCCATGCCCGAGACGATGAAATAACATGCTTTTGGTCAGACAGGTTTTATTCAATATCGCTTTTTATGGCTATATGGCGATCAGCTGTTTTTTCCTGGCGTTCCCGCTTGTCCTGCCGCGCAAATACTATATGATTTTCCTGCAGGCTTATTTCGACAGCAAT
>JBEHYB010000055.1:0-16795 GCA_048498395.1 Pseudomonadota bacterium | reverse complement strand
CGATCGCGCGTCAAGAACGCGCGATCGCAAGCGCTACCGCGCTAGCGTGTGCTTCGGGCGAGCAACCGACAGCTTGGACGCGGACGGCCAAACGACGAGCGAAACGAGTGTCTGGCTGAAGCCGCAATCGAGGGTTTTGACTTTTCAGATGACGAACTGAAAAGCATCCGTTCGGCGCATAAGGATACATTCAATATCAAGACACCTAAATGGCTCGAAGTAGTTCAGTACGCGTCCGTCTTTCTGACGGTTGCATGGATGACATTCTCCAGCATCTATCTCGCGTCGCTGCCGCACGGCATCGCGCAGATCTTCTCATCGCCGCTGGCATTGGGAAGCGTTGCTTCCGCCGTTCTGGCACCTGTCGCCCTGTTGTGGCTGTGTGTTGCGACATGGCAGCGCCGCTCTGACGCGCATCTGTATGCCGAAGCGCTGCGCCGCGAACTGCAACGCCTGCTGTTTCCGACGGAAGAGCAGTCGAAAGCCGTCAACCGCGATATCCAGCTTCTGGTTCAGCAGGCCGTGGAGATTTCGACTTCATCACGCGCCGCGCTTAAGGCTATTCAACGCGCCCGTCAGGGATTGCGCAATGAAATCCGCGATTTCTCCGGCGTGTCACAGAAAACTGAATTCCACATCGATCGCCTGGCAGAAACCCTGACCAAGCGCGCCGATGAACTGCTGACGATCACCGACCAGATCGAGAAACGTTCGAAAAACATCACCGAAGAAGTAAAAACCGGCGTTGAAGTATGGTCCGAGATTTCGCAGGAAGCTTTGACCAAGGTCGAAGAGATCCAGTCGAGCTTCGACGAGACGACACAAAACTTTGAAAGCCAGGCGAAGAAACTGAGCGACGCGTCAGACAAGCTCACATCCGAAGCCAGCCGCCTTGAAGACGGTGTCGAGGGCCGCTTCCTGAAACTCGAGAATTTGAGCAGCCAGGGCATTGAATCCTTCCAGAAAATCAATGACGGCCTTGAGAAAATGGACGTGCTGGCCACCAGCCTGTTCACAAGATCCGAAGTTGTCGAGCAAAACCTTGCGAAACAGTCCGAAACAATGAAGCAGGCGGCTGCCGATCTCGGTGCCCGCGTTGCCGACCTCGATCTCGTCGGCACTTCGGCCGCGCATAAACTCGGCGAAGCTCTCGCGATGGCGCTCTCCGGTTCTGACTCCATCGTTTCCGCCGTTCGCCGCGCCCGTGAGCAACTTGAGCGCACAGCCACTGAAACCAGCAACAAGGCAACTACGCTTCTCGAAGAGACGGATCGTCGTATCGACAATCTCTCGACAAACGCCGCTGAACGACTGGGCCGCATCCAGGAACTGATGTCCGGCTTTGACGAGAGGCAGAAGGAGATCGCGGACGTTCTCGAGCAGCTGTCGCAGCAGAACGAAAATGTCGGCGTGATCACCGATACCGCGCTTGATCGCCTGACAACGGCGGTTCACCTGCTGGATCAATCCGCCCAGACGCTCGACATCAAATCGTCGAAGCCTGTCACGGATATCCGCGAAGCGACCGAGCAGCTTGCCGGTCAGGTCGAGAAAATCCACGAAAGCCTGCAAAGCGGCGTGGCCGATATCGATGTCAACACGGCGAAGGCGAAAACAGCTGCCGAGGACATTGCGCGCTCGCTCAAGCAACACACGCAGGATCTGGTTTTATTGTCCGGTCAGGTCACAGGCCATGCCAAGACCATCAATACGCAGTTTGACGATCATAAAGAAAAACTGGAATCTTTCATCGCCAATACTGAATCCAATATCGATGCGTTTGAATCCAAGCTCGACCGCCAGATCGATAAGTTCAACGAAGCCATTGGCGATGTTGAAAGCGATATCGAAATCCTCGGTAACAAGCTTGAAGAAAAAGGTGCCAAGGCCGTCGAGCAGACAGCCCAGTACGCTGACAAACTTAAAACATTGGAAGATAGCGTTGTCGAAAACCTCGAAAACCTGTCGACCCAGACGATGCGCACGCAGATGAGCATTCAGGATCATGAATCCGTCATCCGCGCGTCTGTCATGGCAACGCTGCCTGTCTATGAGAAGATCGCGGAAGGCGTGGCGGCAGCAGATGCCAAGTTCACGAATTTGCGCTCAACAACCGAAGCCTCGACGAAAGATATTTTCGAGCGCATGGAAGCCCTGAGCAAGGAACTCGAAGAACAGATCGCCAAGCTCAACACGGAAGTCGAAGGCACGGAACGCAACCTGTCGTCGCTCTCCGACGATATCAAGGGTTCCGTTTCGCATATCGGTGATTCAGCCGATCAGGCGACCGAGAAGCTCCGCCACCTGCACACGACATTGCAGGGCCGCACCGAAGACCTGCAACTGCTTGCGGATCAGGCGGAACTCAAAGTCGGTAACCTGCAGAAGGTCCTCGATGTCAACACGGCCGAAATGCGCAGTGCTTTGACACAGGCGACAGGCAAGCTTGAAGAAGCCACCGAGCAGTTCGAGAAATCGTCCTACATGGTCGAAGAGCGCGCGGAAAACAGCGCACGCAAGATCGAACATGCAAGCAACCTGTTCGTGGAAGAAGGTCATCGCCTTGCCATGACTGGCGAGCAGACGCTGCACAAGACTTCACGTATTGTGACGACATTGCAGGGCGAAAGCGTGGATCTCGTCGCCAAGTCCAAGGAAGCCTTGACGGACCTGCAGAAATCAAGCGACAGCATTTCCTTCCGTGTCCGCGAAATCGAGGAATACACGAAGGCCGCGCTCAACAGCACGCAGGGCTATAATGAAAGCCTCAAGGATCAGGTCCGCGTTATCTCTGAAACTTCATCCGAAGTTGTCGACACGATCAGCTCGTCCCTGAACAATCTTCAGGTGCAGGCCGAGCAGACCGCGCATAAGGGTGCGAAGATCGTTGAGAAGGTTGAACTGGCCCGCGCGAGCCTGGGCAAGGAAACTGATCGTCTGGAAACCGTCAGCCGCAAGGCGACCGATGCGGCGGAAGACGCTGCCGGACGCTTTACACGCCACAGCAGCTCGATCATGAAATCGGCCGAGGATATTTCGAGCCACGCCGAGCGTATTCGTGACCTGCAGATCCGCTCAAGCCGTGAAGCCTTCCTGTCATCGGCGAAATTCATCATCGAGAGCCTGCACTCGCTGGCCGTCGATGTGTCGCGCCACCTTGAAGACGATGTCGACGAGCGCAGCTGGCGCGCCTACCAGAAAGGCGACGTGGCCGTGTTCACGCGCCGCCTGGTCCAGATCGCCGACGAAGTGCCGATGGAGCGCGTCCGCCGCAAATTCGTGGAAGACGGCGAGTTCCGCAACTATACACAGCGTTATATCCGCCAGTTTGAGGAACTGTTCGAAACGGCGCAGAACAACGATCACGGCGAATTGCTCAGCTCGATCTTCGTCTCAAGCGATGTCGGCAAGCTCTACCGCCTGTTGTGCGATATCTCGGGCCGCGCCGGCAAGGCGAGCTAGAGAAAGAAAATATTCTTCAATGTCATCCCCCGGTTTATCCGGGGGATCTTTTTTGGATTACCCGATCAAGTCGGGTAATGACAAGAGGGGAGTAAAAGTTAATTTCATATTAAACAAATAAAATTGCATCCTAATTACCAACAGATTGTTTTTGGTAATATTCTGTTCACCTATTTTCTTATATACTCCCGGTATGGGGAATACTAAATTCTGTCAGGGCATCTCTGACATCTCAGACAGTTATACGGGCTTTATCATCGATACATGGGGCGTGCTCCATGACGGTGAACAGGCGTTCGATTCAGCGATCGAATGCCTTAAAGAATTACGCGATCGCAAGAAATTCGTTCTTCTTCTTTCAAATACCGAACAGCGCGCCGAAGAAAGCGCCGCATATCTCAAAGGCCTTGGCATTGGCCCCAATCTCTATGATCAGATCATGACTTCGGGCGAGATGGCCTATAACGGCATCAAGGAACAGAAAGACCAGGGCTTCACCAATATCGGCCAGAACTGTTATCTGATCGGCGGGGAACGCACCAAGAAATTCCTGACATCGCTCGGCATCAATATAGTCAAGACTCCGGGCGAAGCGGGGTTCCTGATGATCGCCGGCTGGGACCAGCTCGATCCCGTGACCCAGAATTACGACGACGCTTTGCGCGAATGCGTACGCAAGCGCCTCAAAGCCATCTGCATCAACCCGGACAGCCGCGCTTTGTTCGGCACGGGGTATTCGACGGGCACAGGCCAGATCGCCAATCGTTTCCAGGAATTCGGCGGGGTCGTGCATTTTATCGGCAAGCCGTACAAGCCGATTTTCCATGAATGCATCAAGATCCTGCACAAGAATGATATCTATCCGGGTCAGACCGTGATGATCGGCGATACGATGACCCACGATATTCTGGGGGCCGCCCTGATGAATATGGATACATGCCTTATCAAGAACGGCACCCATGCCGGCTTCTTCAAAAATGTCGCGACACCGGCGGAAGTGAATAAAAAGCTCAATATGCTGATTGCCCAGTTCAACCAGGTGAAGCCGACATACCTTGTCGACAAGCTGAAATGGGGCAAAGCCCTGCCGGACCGCAAACATAAGCGCCGCAAGGCCTAAAATTCCCGCTTTCACGGGAATGACTTATGTAATAATTTACCCCGCATGACGCGCAAGCACAGCCCATCCGCCTGGTCCATCTTGGCCCAGCTTTTAAAACGATACACGCGGCCCTATACGGGGCAGATCGCCATCGCCATGGTCTTCATGCTGACCGCGGCCGCCGCGACGGCTTCTTTCGCCAAGCTGTTACAGCCAATCCTCGACAAGGCCATGATTGGTGTCCAGAACAATACCCAGAGCGTCAGCGTGATCGTACCGCTCGGCTTCTTTATTCTCCTGTCTTTCGTGGTGCGCGGTTTCGCGACTTACCTGCATACGACGCGCATGAACAAGATCAGCCAGTCGATCGTCGCCGATATCCAGAAAGACGTGTTCTCGCATTTCATGACGCTCGACCTGAAATTCTTTCATGACAATCCGAGCGGTCATCTGGTGTCGCGCGTTACCAACGACGTGAACGTCATGCGCGCCGCCGTCTCTGACACGATGACGGGGATCGGTAATAACCTGCTGACGCTTTTGTTCCTTCTCGGGGTCATGATCAACCAGGACTGGAAACTGACGCTGATCTCGCTGACCGTTTTCCCGATCGCGTCAGGCCTTGTGTTCCTGCTCGGCCGCCGCCTGCGTAAAATCTCGAAGAGCATGCAGGCGCAGACAGCCCATTTAATGGGCGTTTTAACGCAGATTTTCCAGGGGATTCGCCAGGTGAAGGCTTTCGGCATGGAAGATTACGAGCGCAAAAAAGCCGGCGAGGCGGTGATGAGCGTGCGCGAGCTCAACATCAAGGCCGTGCGCGTCGGCAATCTTTCGACACCAATCAACGAGACGCTGGTCGGGCTCGTGACATTCGGCATTATCGTTTATGGCGGCTACCAGATTGCCAATCATCACCTCACACCGGGCGGGCTGATTTCCTTTATCGCGTCGTTCGGTCTGGCATATGAGCCGATGAAGAAACTGGCAAAACTCAATAACTCGCTGCAGCTTGGCCTTGGGGCTGCGGAACGTGTTCTCGAGATGCTTGATCTCAAGCCGACCATTCTTGAAAAACCGGATGCACGGACGCTTCAATTGACTCTTCCTGAGATCAAATTCGAAGATGTGACCTTCGGCTATGATTTAAGCGCTGCGGAACGGGCATTAAACGGTATTTCCTTCGTCGCGCAGCCGGGCAAGGTGACGGCGCTTGTTGGCCCGTCGGGCGGCGGCAAATCGACCATCCTCAACCTGATCCTGCGTTTCTACGATGTCGAAAACGGCGCGGTGAAGATCGATAATGCCGATCTGCGCGATCTTAAAATCGCGTCGCTGCGCCAGCAGATGGGGCTCGTGTCTCAGGATATCACAATCTTCGACGACACGCTGGCCGCCAATATTGCCTATGGCACGCCGGAAGCGACGATCGAGCAGATCGAGCAGGCGGCGAGGGGTGCCGCCGCGCATGAATTCATCTCACGCATGCCGGGCGGGTATATGACGATCGTCGGCGAAAACGGCGTGCGCCTGTCGGGCGGACAGAAGCAGCGTATCGCGCTCGCGCGCGCCATCCTGCGCAACGCGCCTGTGTTGCTCCTTGATGAAGCCACTTCCGCGCTCGATAACGAGTCCGAGCGGCTGATCCAGCAGACATTGCACGAACTTGAGAAAAACCGCACGACGATCGTGATCGCGCACCGCCTTTCAACTATCCAGAACGCCGACCAGATCCTCGTTCTTGATAAAGGCAAAATCGTCGAGAAGGGGCGGCACGAGGAATTGATGGCGCTCAACGGTGTCTATACGCGCATGTATAATTCGGCTTTAAGCAGAGAAACTTAATGAAGCATGTTTTTAATAAAATAATTCTTCCTTGTTTGCTGGCTTATCTGGCCCTGATTGTTTTTCTTTACTTGATGCAAAACTCAATGGTTTTTATTCCGCCAAAACTGACAGCGGAAGAAATGACCCCTTTGAAGAATCTCCAGTCAATTGAGGCGGTCACCGAAGATAATCTTAAGATAAAAGCCTATTATTTAAAGCCTACTGGCAATAAACCAATCATTGTAGAGTTTCATGGCAATGGTAGCCATCCAGCTTGGGAAATTTCTAAATTCCAGGGCCTGATTCATCTGGGGTATGGGATGTTGCTGGCTGATTATCGTGGGTATGACGGAAATCCCGGTCAGGCCAATGAAGACGGTGTTTATAAAGACGGCGATGCTTTTTTGAACTGGGTTAAAAATAATCACGATCTAAGAAATAATCCGGTTGTTATATATGGGGCTTCGATTGGCACTGGTATTGCAGTTGAAACGGCAGTACGGCATCCGGAGCTAAAAGCGCTTATTTTAGAGGCTCCGTATGATAGGCTGCCGGCAATTGCAGCATGGCATTATTCTTATATTCCTTTTGTCCAATTCCTGATGAAGAATAAATTCTATAATGATGAAAAGATAAAAAATATTAAAGTGCCTGTGCTTATTCTGCTGGCGGGTAAAGATGTTGTCGTTCCAATGCAATTCGGCAAACATCTGGGCGAGCTTGCAAATGAACCGAAAGAAGTGCGCATTCTCGATGACGCGGGACATCTGAATTTATATGCATATGGTGCTGAACAAATCGTCTTGGATTTTTTGGAGAAATATATTCATGAATAAATTTCTGATCGTATTACTTTCGTTTCTGATGATCTCGACTGCCTATGCCGCCGACAACAAGCTCACGATCCGCGCAGGCAAAACCGATCATCAGTTCTTGATCGAAGTTGCCGATAACGATGTCACGCGCGAGAAGGGGCTGATGTTCCGCAAAGCGCTCGCGAGCGACCATGGAATGCTTTTTGTTTTCCATGAAGTCAGCGAACAGAATTTCTGGATGAAGAATACGCTGATCCCGCTCGATATCATCTTTATTTCCAAAGACGGCAAAATCGTCAAAATCCATCAGATGGCGAAGCCCAACGATCTGACCCTGATTCCGTCCGGCCAGCCGGTTGCGGCGGCGTTGGAAATCAAGGGCGGCGAGGCCGCCAGACGGCACCTGAAAGAGGGAAACAGGGTTATTTACCCGCTTTTTGCAAAGACCCTTGCCCATCCCTGAAAACTTATGCTAGAACCCCCTCCACGCCAGTTAGTCGGAGCGTAGCGCAGTCTGGTAGCGCATCTGCTTTGGGAGCAGAGGGCCGGGAGTTCGAATCTCTCCGCTCCGACCATTTTCTCAAAAATCCCCAATAATGCACAAAATTACGGCCATTTAGCCTATTTGGCTCTTTAAGGTCGTTTATGTTTGACATAATTGCATATTTTCCTGTAATCAGGCCCTATGCGTACAAACCCGAAAAGCCAGATCGCCATGGAAGCAGGAATGCTTCTGAAGTTCCGGCTGGATAATACAGACCTGATCGCCCGTTATGGCCTGAACCAGATTCAGACCGAAGGCATGTACGGGATCGCCGAGAGCCTGATGAAAGGCGAGTCTCATGTCTATGTTGAACTGGCTGGCGGCGAAGGCAAGACGCGGATGCAGTGGGCATTGATCGATGGCCTGTCCGCGATCGGCGGCGCGCCGATCAAGACGCTGGTCAAGGCTCCGACCAATACGGCAGGCAAACGGTTTATCGAGGAGGCTGAGAAACTGAAATGCCGCCTGTATAACAATCAATGGTTCGGTCGTTATAATTCACACAACAAGCAGCCCGAAAAAGACATCGTCCTCACGACGAACATGTCACACCTGCGCGGTCATGCGCTTGGCGTGTTCAAACCGTCAGAGATCAAGCTCATTATTTCCGATGAAGGCCACCGTCAGCTTGCGGACGGGCAGATCGCGGTCAATGAAGAATATCCGAACGCCATCCATATCAGCATGACGGCAACGCCGGAATACAGCGCCGAGAAAACGCTGTCCAACCATTTCCATTGCGCTTATTCGCGCACGCTCGATGAATCGATCCAGCACGGACGTACGACTGATTACGATAACTATATGCTGATGATCGATGATGTGGATATCAGCTCCGTCAAGAAACAGGCTGGAGATTTCAATCAGAAAGAGCTGATCAGCCGTATCGATAACAAATCAACCTATCGCCAGACGGCAGAGATGATCGAAAGCTGGGTCGATCCGAATACGGGAGAGCCGTTGCTGGGTCGCCCGATGGTCGTCTATGTTTCGACCACGCAGATGGCCGAGAATGCCAAGGCGTTCTTTAACAAGTATTTCAAGCAGCGCCTGAAAGGAAATCCGGATTTCAAACATCTGAAATCTTTCGCCTTCACGAACCATAGCGCGAATATGGACACAGAGAACGAGAAGGGCGATGAGAATTTCAGGGCTGGCAAGCACCTGATGATGATCGGCGTGCGCTCTCAGGCAGAAAGTTACAGCTTTGACAAAATGTCCGTCTGTATCAATATCACATCGACCATGTCGAAAGTTCTGGCGCGCCAGCGCGGGCTTCGCGTCATGCGCCAGGACGACGATAATCCTGATAAGCGCGCGCTTATTATTGACCTGATGTTCAGGGATACCAGCAAGCGTGCCCTGTTGTTCGCGGAAGCCGCCGGAAATGTGACCTTCTACAACCCGAACGACGTGCCGGATATCCTCGCGGGCTCGTTCAAGAATTACTGGCAACTGCATGCCGTCCCCAATCCGTCTGAAGGCGGGCCACGCTTGATCACGCCGAACGAGATGGTCACCAAATTCGGTATGCGCCGCGTCCGGAAACATGACGATATCTTCATGGAAGAAGTCATATTGCCGGGCAGTATCCTCAAGCAGAAGCAGCGCAGGGTTCGCAACGATCTGATCACTCCCGCAGTCCGCAAGCGGATGAGCGAAAATAATTACCTGAGCATCAGGGAAATCTTCAACGAGGCCGCGCAGGAGCGGGAGCCTGATGCACCGAAGATTGATTACCACAAAATGCTTCTGTGCGTTTCCGATGCCGGCAACAGTGTGCGCCGGTCAAAAGAGTTCCTGGAATCGTGCCGACATGAGCGCGAAGTGCTGGCCGACAAGCTCGGAATGAAATTTGCTTCTGTCCAGCGGGAGCAGACAGAATCCGACAGGGAAGTCGTGCGCCTGTATCTCGGCGATGTGATGGATTACGAGAAGAAATTCGATATTAACATGGTGCTGCCGAAAGTGCGCGAGCAGATGGAGAAAATGGGGATCGAGACTTTCACCGATCTCTATTCGCTGGCGCAGATGGAATATCCGTTCCGCGTTTTGCACGAAAATCTGTTCTTTAACGTCATTCGCGGTGTCATTCCCGTCGTGCGCAATATTTCGCAGGGAAGCAAGAAGCATAGATCACTGATGCATGATACGCTGGCTATGAGCAGATTGTTCGGCGTTGATCCGCGCGAACTATTCTCCGAAGATCAGTATTTCGATCTGCTGAAAACCTATCAGGAGAAATATCCTGAGAGGGATATGGTCCTGACGGAATCCTTCTCAGGCGCGCCAAGAACGCGCGAGGATGATGAATGGGTCGGCAGAGGCAATAATTATTGCGGCCTGATGGTCGCCGAGAAAAAGAAAGTGGACGGCAGAGGCAATAATTATTGCAGCCTGATGGTCGCCGAGAAAAAGAAAGTGGACGGCACTATATCTCCTGGCTTTGGCTGGCAGGGTAGAAACTCTTCCTGCGATGTCGTTGTCACAGAGGCCCAAACACCGCCACGCTGGATGAATCTTGCTAAGCCGATATCCGACGAGCCTATCGTGAAGCGCGTCAAGATTCCGTTTAAAATCGACCCGGATTTGCATGCCAAGATAGCTAATATGTCCCCACATTAAATATGTCTAAATTAGACATAATTGTCACAATTTTGACATATTTGTTGACATAAGCGAAAAACACCCATAAATTCAGCTAAACAACCGGCATAAGACTGGATGAGGTGTGTAATGAATAAACTGACGGCGACGGGCAGGGTTCAGGGTTCGAAAACCACCCGCCATCCTATCCCTCTGGAAGTCATCCTGTTCCACATGGTCGATTTCAGGAACATCAAGGGACTTCCCAGCAATCAGGACTGCACCAATATCCTCTACACGGCCGCCCAGCGCGTTCTTGAGCGCATGTTCAAAGAGGGCGAGTTGTACGTCGAAAGCTTTATGCCGCGCTGTAACGAGTTCCAGGTGCAGTTCGCACATGAGATCATCGAATATTCTCGCGGCGGCTGGCAGGAAATCGCCAAGGTCGAGATCGACGAGCGCATGGCCGCCTATCATGCGACATTACAGCCTTGAATTCATTTTCCCCGTGTAACTGCTTCCTATTTGCTAGTATATATGCGCAATGGCAAACGGGCAGGCGGAACGCTGGCAGAAACTGATGATTGAAGCGCAGAAGGGGGATCAAGCCTCCTATCGCGAACTGCTGACCGAACTCGCGCCATTCATTCACCGCACGCTGCTGAAATCTCTTTCCAGACGCGACCAGGCCGAGGATATCGCGCAGGAAGTGCTGCTGTCGATCCACAAGGCGATGAACACATACGACCCGAGCCGCCCGTTTATGCCGTGGCTGCTCGCCATCATGAATTTCCGCCGCACCGATTACCTGCGCGCCCATTATGCGCAGCGCGACAATCTCTCGGCCCCGCTTGAAGCGCTCGATCTGCAGGATGTAACCTTTGACGGGCATGAGGGCGAATATAAGGACATAGAGAACGCCTTGACCTCTCTTGCGCCCAAACAGCGCGAAGTTTTCGACCTGGTCAAGATGAAGGGCTACACGGCGAAAGAAGTTTCAGAAAAGACGGGGATGTCGGTATCTGCGGTCAAAGTATCGGTCCACAGATCACTGCAAAAACTAAAGGAGAGGCTTGGATGAACGATCCCGGCAAACTGGATAAAACGATCGACGATCTGTGCTGTGGCCTGAAGCCCTGCAATCGTCTGAACAATCCGTTATGGCGTAGTTTACTCTGGATGGTTATCGCCATTTCCTATGTGACGGCCGTTGCGTTTATGGTCGGCCTTCAGCCCAACACGATGGACCGTCTCGGTCACAATCATCATTTCGTTTTTGAAATCGCGCTGTCTTTCGTGACAGGCGTGACCGCGTCGCTCGCGACATTTTTCCTGTCGGTGCCGGACTGCAAGAACAAGGACTGGTTTTACTCGATCCCGGCGACGCTCTTCGCCGTTCACATACTATGGATGCTCGTGCGGTTCCTGATGGAAGGGGTGGGGGTGTTCCCGACGAACTGGTTCTGCCATTGCTGGATGGACACGATCATCATGGCCGGGCTGCCCTCGGCCCTGGTCCTGTTCCTGATCCGCCGGGGCGCGACCGTGCGGCCGCGCCTGCTGGCCTTTAACGCTGTGCTGGCCGTCGCCAGTTTCAGCTGGATCGGGATCCGCTTCGTCTGCCCGTTCCTGACCGTCGGCAAGGCCTATTTCGTCAATTTCCTGCCTTTCGTGGTATTGGGAATCGTCACCGGCTTCGTTGCCAAACGCCTGTTTCGCTGGTAATCTCCGGCTACTTCAGGAGTTTACATGAACGTCAAGATTTACACCCCAAGCAAGACAACCATGCAGGCCGGCCGCGCTAAGACAGGCGGCTGGGTGCTGGAATATGAACTGGCCACACCGCGCATCCCGGAAAACCTGATGGGCTGGACAGCTTCGGGCGATACCCTCAATCAGGTAAAACTCGAATTCGGCACCATGCAGGACGCAATATCCTTTGCAGAAAAGAAGGGCTGGCCTTATACAGTGCTCCCAGCGCAGGAGCGTGTCGTCAAGCCACGCAACTATGTCGATAACTTTAAGTACATCCCGCCGGAAGAAAACGCGGGATCGTAATACCCGATGGTTCCGTAGCTCAACTGGATAGAGCACTTGCCTTCTAAGCAGGGGGTTGCAGGTTCGAGCCCTGCCGGAATCGCCACTCCTACGCTAAAGCTTCGGGTGGCTGGCCATTGCGCTCAGGATGACAAGAAAGGCATGGTTCTTATTAGTTTGTTCGTCAGTTTTGAAGGATTTTCATCCATTTTGTTATGCCGTTGAAAAACGGCATTCAGTTATTTCACCCCAGGTAAAAGTAGCGAAAGTATATGTCAACACTGCCGGCGATTCTGTATGGAATATTGCAGAAATATGGGCAAAAAAAGGTCCGGAGACCTTGTGGGTGCTCCGGACAAACGGCGGTAATAGAGGGTGTGTACAATCTTTATACTAAAAGCCGGATCGAACTTCAAGTGAAAAAGATACAATTTGATGAAATTTTTCACCAATTCCGCAACGACCTGAACTGTTTTTAATAAATTGAGAATGGCTATCAGTAATGATAGTCAGTAAATTCTTATTAATGAAGGGTTTTATTACTAATTGATTTAGTAATCATAGTAAAAATAGTGAGTATTCGTCGTGTAATTCTTTAATTAACCTATATATCAACCGATAGTTGCGAATGTGGTTACTCTAGGTGCCACAAATCGGACACAATAATCATTCAAAAACATTAAAAAACGGTGAAGTGAATTCTTTGTCTGGTGCCGGGTCACAGGCGGGTGCTCCATTCGGTCCATGAGCCGTCATAGACCGCGACCTTATCCTTTCCCTCCCGGAACAGGGCGAGGGCTACAACGCAGGCTGTGACTCCGCTGCCGCAGGTCGCGACGATAGGCGAATCCACCGTAATGTCCTGAGCCTTGAGATCCTGCCCGAACAGGGAGGAATCTTTCATATGGCGGTCGGCGGCTATCAGGGCGAGGGCGGGAATATTCTTTGAGCCCGGAATATTGTTGTTTACGAAACGCTCGGGCGGGCGGGCATCGAGAATCTCGGCGCTTTTACTGGCAGATATAGCCTGCATGTCCTCATAAGATTTTACGAGCTCAGGCCGGAAATGCGATTTAAATACTGAAGGAGCAGGGTTTGAGCCTTCCGTCACCGGATAATTTTTCCTGATCCAGTCGATCAGCCCGCCATCGAGTACCGCGACATTGTCGTGGCCGAATGCGCGAAACATCCACCAGGCGCGCGAAGCCGCCATCACGATTCCCGACTGGTCATAGCAAATTACGAAATCGTTATTGCCGATGCCGAGCTCGCCGACCTTACGCGCGAATAATTCCGGCGACGGCAGCATATGCGGCATCGGGCTGTCAGGATCGGCGATATCGTCGATATCGAAGACCTGGGCGTTGCCGATTTTTGGCAATGAAGGATTGGACGGGTAGGAGGCATCGACGAGACGGATGCGTTCGGGCGCGGTCTCTAAAAGTTCCAAAAGCTGTTCCGGTGAAATAAGTCCGGATTTACGGGCGGAGTCCAGCGCGGGCGGCATGTCGGGCATGATAAGGCTGCTTTATGTGAGGGCGGAGAGAATGGGAAAAGAGAAAAAGATACTAAGCTGATTCTATCACAGTTCAGCGGGCGATTTCATCTAAAGAATTCGGCAGTGGCTGGGGCATCTCCAGCGCGGCGTTTTCGATGGCAACGGCGGTCGCATCGGCCAGCGCCTGGAGGATCGCGATTTCCTGATCGCTCGACCGATGATATGAAGACCAGTAATTGCCGATCGCGCCCACAGGGTCCACGCGCCGTATAGGCACCATCGTCAGGCTCTTCACGAAAGTGCGGCTATAGGCATCGACCGGGATACGGCTGTCATTATAAATATCTTCGATCACAACCGGCTTGGCGTTCTGCATGACCCAGCCGCTGATGCAGATTTTCATCGGGAAACGCTGGCCTTTCCACAAGGGGCTGACGGCGTTTTCTTCGGCGTAGTAACATTGGTCGCTGTCGCGCAGCACGAAAGTCGCGCCATCCGCGCCGGTGATGGTGCGTGCGGCTATGCGCACGATACCCATGATTTCATCGATATTTTTCGTCTGGGAAAGCATGCCGATATCGTCGATGAGCTGCTGCATGGCGGAGCTGTACCATTCAACGTCTTTCGAGCCCGATATGTCCTGTGCCATGTCTTTACACCCCCATACCAAAGAGTAGGCAGGAAGGCTTTTCGAGGTCAAATTTTTAGGCCTAAATGCCTACGCAGGTATGGAAAATTGCAAATTGGAGGGGGATTTCATTAAAAATGGCTCCCTGAGTAGGATTCGAACCTACGACCACTCGATTAACAGTCGAGGGCTCTACCGCTGAGCTATCAGGGAACGGTACCTTTCGGTGGAAAGGTTATTATTGGGTCCGCCCGAAAAAGTCAACAGGCATTCCAGATTAGGTAAAAATGGAGGCACGAAGCGGAGTCGAACCGCTCTACGAGCTTTTGCAGAGCTCTGCCTGACCGCTCGGCCACCGCGCCATCCAAAGAGAATAGGGGAATTAGCAGCTTTTATTTGGAAAGTCTATGGCTTATTCGGGGCTTATTCCGCCGTCAGCTGGGGCTGGGCCTCTTCAATACCTGACGGTTTTCCGGGGATTCTTTCATGATTCAGGGTCGAAGACAGGACCAGCATTTTTTCCATGACGGGGCGCAGGCGGTCCGAGAACGGTGCCAGTTTTGCGGTCAGGGCTTCGACTTCATCAATAGAATGAATGGTCGTATAGAGGGAAAAACCGTGTCCTGTGACTCCGCCGGTCATAACCCCCGAAGAATCTCCGGATATGATTTTGTCGGCAAGCCCGGCCTCTTCAATGATGGTTTTAAATTCTTCGGCCAATTCAGCGTAGATAGAGACTGAATTTTCAAAATCGCCGCGTTGCGCCCAGAACTCATTGCCTAGATGAAGGGAAAGCTGGCACCATTTGCTGCTGTCCTTCTTGGAAAAGAGACTCTGCGGATAACCGCTGGTGTCTTTCCAGCCGCGACAGCCGATAGTATCGCCAAGATCATCAAGGGCTTTTTGTGCATAGGCAATTCTCGCGATTTGCAGATTGGCGGCTTTTTCAAAAGCAGGCGAGAGATCGCATGGTTTGCCACTTCTTAAAACAGCGTCTGCATGGATGTAGTTCGTGGAAAGGGTCGTGTCTGACCATTCAGTATCATGTGTAAACACAGGTGCGCCGCAGACGGCGTTGAACTGATCTTTCAGATGCGCGGTTTCTTGACGTGTCAGATAGTCGAATTCGAGATCTATAAACCCTTCTTCGCGATCTTCATAGCCGTAGCAGCTGATACTGTTTCTGATGCTTCCCAATTCATGACCCTGGAATTTCAGGTCATGATCATCGATAAATGCATCAAGATTGTACGCTTTTGAAAATGCGATACGGCAATCGCGGTCTTCTTCATAGCGGGCGAGATTATTGTCGTAGTTTGAAAAATGCCTGTCTATGAATGGACGGAGATCGATTGTGATACCGCATTCCGCCATGCGCTTCGCGGTAAGAAGGCTGATGGCTGGAATAAAGTATTTGGGTTTTTTGCCAACGCGGATAAGAAGATTATGGGTGATATCTTCCAGCAACCCTTCATCGAGCAGTTTGTTTTGTTCAGCCGATGGAAACGCGCTGCCTTCGAGGAATTCAGCAATACGCGCGATGTAGATTTCCATTTTTTCGGCAAGTTCCACGCAGCCTGCAGGTGGACGACCATGCCTGTTTAATAGAAGAAATATATCTTTATGTTCCGTCCCGTCATCCGTGGTGGAGACAAGCCAGTCGAGTTTCAGGCCTTCGCTCTGCCATTCTACTTTACGTTCAGAATTCATCTCCGTATCGATATTCAATGCCTTGCGAAGGATGGCGCGGTATTCGCCGTGCGCATAATGATTTGAATACTGACGCATATGGCCTTGCAGGACATGGCGGTTTTCATCCATTTCCGGTCCTGCCAATTTTTCGAGCGTGGAAAAATTAAGCGTCATGAATAGTTTTTCATCAACCGTTTCAAGAGCTTTGAAAGCGTCTTCTATCCCGATTTCATTTTGGATGAATTCATTCAGGCTTTGAAAAAGTTTCCCCATAGTTTCCTGAACGAGGGGCGGGATTGGAAAACTGATCAATTTGAATCTGGGATCGAAGGTAATTGTTTCGCCGAGATTGGGGAGCCAGTGCTTGTTGGAGCCGCGATTGAGATGGTACTGGAAAGCCGTTTCGAAGCTATCTTCTATTTTACGCATTTTTGTTTTTCCCTATCAGTGTTCTGTAAACCCATTCATTTTCCATGTCAATAAACGGGGCATGTCTCAGTTTCAGCACTCATAGTTCCTAACTGCTTTCCCCGCGAAAGCGGGGACCTTATCTATGCTTCCGTCGACGGGGCCAGCACAGAGTGGGTGCGCGAGCTGCTGCGTGATA
>JBEHYB010000054.1:0-17084 GCA_048498395.1 Pseudomonadota bacterium | reverse complement strand
CTGTTCTTGGGAATGGCGGCATTTATCTGGATTACAATATGCATGTTTATAGAACTATATATTCCAGCCGTCTATCAAAGAACGAAGTTCCTATCCCTGGTAAATCTTATGAAGGCACAAGCATTAGCAAGTGGAGAGAAGGCGATACGGTTGTTATCGGATTTTCTTGGTTTTGCAGCATTAAAAAGAGTTGTTACGAGAAAAATATTAGCTTAGGTCATGATGTAGTCATGTCAAAGTGTCAGCCCGTCGATTGCAACATGGCATCATCAGAAAATAATGATCCTCCTCTCGATGGCTATATATTGCGAGAAGTGAAACCTAGAGAATGGAAGATCATAGATACCTTTACTCCGGCTAATCTGCTGTATGAATATTTTACTGCAGTTCGTCACGTCAGATAGATACAGGCTGTACAAATCTAATGCTGACTATTTCTCTATCAAACCACTCTGTTTCAGGAAATTCTGCATAAACGCGATTGTGGATTTTTCCATTGCCGGCAGGTATTTCGGGTTTTGCGCGCGGAACTTTGCCACGTTCAGATGGCCGCCGCTTTCAACCAGCAGATTTTCCATGCCGTCCTGATTGAATTCCGGATGAAACTGAACCCCGATGCAATTTTTCCCGTAGGCGAAAGCCTGGTTCTCATACAAAGCGGAACTTGCAAGCCTCACCGCTCCTTTAGGCAAATCGAATGTATCACCGTGAAGCTGCAACACTTTCGTCTCCGCGAAAGCCGCAATGGCTGAGTTTTTCCCCTCTGCCGTCAGAGTCAGATCGAACCAGCCGATTTCCTTGCCTTGCGGTCCCTTATAGACTTTTTCTCCCAGCGCCGCCGCCATCAGTTGCGCGCCAAGACATATCCCGAGCAAAGGCTTATCTGCTTCGATTCTTTCCCTGATGAGCGAAATTTCTTTATCGATAAAGGGGTAATCATCCCTCTGGTAAACGCCGAGAGCACCGCCCAGCACGACCATAAGATCGGCTTCTTTTGCATCGATTCTATCGAGCCGGTCGGTAAATACATCCACATGTTCGAATTGCATGCCCGCTTTTTCGAAAATACTTTCCAGCGCAAAAAGACTGTTTGAATACATATGGCGAAGCGCGATAATCTTTTTCACTTTTTACCTTTCAGATATTTCTTAAGCGACCACAGCGTATAAGCGCGACCAAGCCCCGTGTGAATAATATAATCCGCGCGGCGGCGTTTCTCGGCATCCGGCACCTGGTTTTTTAATATCGACTGGAATTTTTCTTCGCTCATGCCGGGGCGGCTCAAAACACGTTGTCGCTGGATAAACGACGGCGCGGTAACGACCATCACTTCGTCACATTTGCTCTCGGCCCCGGTTTCATAAAGCAGCGGGATATCGAGCACGACAAGCTTCGCGCCCGCGCTTTTAAAACGCTTGATAAATTCGCGCTGGCTGTCCCAGACATGCGGGTGCACGAGTGCTTCCAGTTTGCGGCGTTTCTCAGCATCGGCAAAAACGATCGCGCCGAGAATTTTGCGGTTGATCGTATGCGTGGCCTTGTCCCAGGCTTCGGGGAATTCAAGCGCGACATCGCGAAACGCGCCGCCTTCCGGCGAGAGCGCGATATGTACGGCCGCATCCGAGTCATGAACCGGCACGCCGAGATTTTGCAGCAACGCGGCGGTCGCCGATTTTCCCATGCCGATGGAGCCGGTGAGGCCGATTATTTTCATGCGAGGACAAGCCTCCGCAATTCATCATCTACTTCTGCCTTAGCGCCATAAAACGCTTCAAACGCCGGTCTTGCCTGATGCAGCAGCATGCCGATGCCGGTAACGATTTTGCAGCCTTTAGCTTGCGCCTCTTGCAGTAACTGCGTCATCAGCGGCGCATAAACGATGTCATAGACAAGCGCATCGGATGAAATATCGGCGAGATCGATCTCGAGTGGCGGTTTTCCGGTCATGCCAAGGCTTGTCGTGTTGATCACCGCATTTGCGCCAGCAAGTGCTACCTCTTTATCATCCCAGTCAAACACGCGCGCGCCGAATTCTTCCGCCAGAGCTTCCGCATTTTCAATCGTGCGGTTTGCAATTCTGATCTCTGGCACGCCGGCACGCTTTAATGCATATAAAACAGCCCTTGCCGCGCCCCCGGCCCCGAGGACGAAAGCAGCTCCCTTTGTGAAATCAAAATCCTTATGCGTCTCGGTGGCGTTGGTGATGAAACCATAGGCATCGGTATTACGGCCTTCGATCTCGCCGCCGGAATGAAAGACGACCGTATTCACCGCGCCGATTTTTTTCGCCTCATCATTAAGCGTCGTACAGATATCGATGATCTTTTGCTTGTGCGGCAGCGTCACATTAACTCCCGCAAGACCTGCATCGCGCAGTTTCAATACCTCGTCGCGTAGATTCTCGCCGACAATGTCGTAAGCCTTATATTCGCCTTCAATGCCGTACTTATTAAGCCAATAGGCGTGAATGCGCGGTGATTTGCTGTGCGCGATTGGATGACCGATGACCCCAGCCCGTTTCATATCGTCTCCAGGCTTTCGCGGCGGCGCTGCAATAGAAACATGATTTCGGCCGATGTCTCCTCGACGGACCTTTTCGTGACATCGATGATCGGCCAGCCCTGCTCGCGGAAAAATTTCCGCGCATCCTTGACTTCTTCTTCCACTTTCTCGGGATCGATATAGGAATTATTGAACAGATTTTCCTGACGGCGGTCGACCTTGAGGCGGCTCGCGCGCAATTGTATCAGGCGGTCCGGCGATTCAGTGAGCCCGACGAACAGGGGCTGCTTAAGCGCCAGAATATGCGAGGGGATAGAGACTTCGGGAACAAGCGGAATATTCGCCGCGCGAATTCCCTGACGGGCGAGATAAATGCAGGTCGGCGTTTTCGACGTGCGGGACACGCCGACAAGAATTACGTCCGCGGTTTCCAGCCCTTCATAATTCTGCCCGTCATCAAATCCCATCGCGAAATCCAGCGCGTCGATCCGCTTGAAATAGAGATCGTCAAGAATATGCTGCAGTCCCGGCACGTTGCGAGGTTTCTGGCCGAAATAGGCCGACAGGCCTTCGAGAATAGGGTCCATCACCGGGATGCAGGGAAGCTTGCGCGCCGCGCAGAACTCGCGGAGTTTCTCGCTCAATTCGTCATTAAACAGGGTAAACAGCACCGGCCCCTGATGCAGTTCGATATCGTGCAGAGCCCGCTCGAGTTGTTTTTGTGTTCTGACCAGCGGCCACAGCCGTTCGACCATGGTCACATCTTTATATTGCGACATGGCGGCCGCCGCCATACCCTGCAGCGTTGCACCCGTCGCGTCCGATATAAGATGGATATATACATCTTTCATAGGCCGATGGTATAAGAGAGCGACCCAAAACAAAATCGATTTATGACTTTTTATGCCGTCTTTTTTCTCAACACTCGCCCGTAAAATCGTCCATCGCGGTCCGCCGCGCATGGCCAAGATTCAAAAACCGTCTTTATCGAATTTTGTGCGCACGACCTGTGTGCCGAAATGGTTCGATTTCTTCTCGGACGAGACGCTGGGCGGCTTCCATGAGAGACTCGATACTCATTTCAAACCCATACCCATGGGCTATAAACGGCTCCTGACCCAATGCCGACAGCTCTATATCTATGTTTACGCCGATGCCGGTTCAAACCGCTTCCTGCCACGCCTCACAGAAAAATATGATTTCATTCGCGATCATTATTACAATCCCGCGACAAAAGGCTGGGCTTTTAACGTGCGGGAAGACGGCGCGCCGCAGGATACGCATCTAGATCTTTATGCGCAGGCTTTTCTCATTCTTGCTTTCTCGCAATACGCGAAGGCGACCGGTAATGCGGAAGTCGCAAATTTCGCACATGATACCGCACATCTGATCGACAGGCATTTCCGCATCGCGGACCAGCCGGGATTTTATGAAGCACTGAATGCGGACCTGGCACCAATTCTTAAACTGCGCCGCCAGAACCCGCATATGCACCTGTTCGAGGCCTGTTTATTCGCATTTGACGTGTCGCAAGAGGAAATTTACGCAAAACTTGCCCATGAAATATATGCGCTTTTCAAAAATCATTTCTTCGATACCGCTACAGGCACGCTCGGCGAGTTTTTTGAAGACGACCTCACGCCGCACAAAACCGAAGGCGGCAAGGTCGAGGCCGGGCATCATTTTGAATGGGTGTGGCTCCTCGATTATTACCGCCGCCTGTTTCCGTCTTTCAAGGACGAAGCATTCACCTATATGGAAGAACTTTACGACTGGGGCTGTTCCCACGGCTACGATACGCAATATGGCGGAATTTTCGACGAGCAGAATCGCGATGGCACGATCTCGAAAGACACCAAACGCGTCTGGCCTTTATGTGAGGCGATCAAGGCACATCGCGCCATGCGCCCTTATCAGGAAAAGCGGGCACTGAAACTCCTGGAAGAAACCAAGAAAGTTTTCAAGAAACGCTATTTGCGAAAAGATACCGGCTGGGTTGAAAGCTGGAACCGCGATTTCAGCGAAAAAACCGCCGATTATTTACCAGGGACCAGCGTTTATCACTTATAAAACGCCGAAATGGCGCAGGCCTTCGAGAACCGCTTCCGATCGCGTCCCGTTGGCGATGATATGGCCGACCGGATCTTGAGACGCAAGCTCCTGTGAATGCGCCTTGAGCAACGACTGTGCATTGCCGACGGCGATGGTGCGGAATTCGCGTTTGAACATGCTGATATCGTTATCACCGTTGCCGCTGACAACAATATGGCCTGCGTCGATACCTTCTTTTTCAGCGAGATATTTGATGCATTCACCTTTAGTGCAGACGATGGGCAGAATATCGATCGTGGCAAATGGGCCTTTTGCGTCAACCATGCCGTTCTCGTCCATTTTTCCTTCGACATAGAAAGCTTTCATGCCGGGATGATCGCTGAATTCGGCCTGGAGTTTATCGAATGTTTTCAGGCGTTCCGCCTTGCTTAACGAAATATTGTCAAAAATATAACTGCGTTTTAATGCTGTCTGGTGTTCAGGCCCCGTTTGTTTCAGCATGGCATATTTGGCAACCGCCTGTTCGGCGACAGCTGTATCATAATGACAGGATTCGATCAGGTTCTGGAATCCTTCATCAAGCTCCCACCCCTGTTCGGTTTTTTTGTAAATGGCGGTGCTTGCACTGCATGTAATATAATCTGGCGCGGCAAGGATGCTCTCAACCTGGTCGAAAAGATGGCGCATGCCGTTTGATACATGGACGACCACGGCTTTTCCATCCTGCCGCAATCCGTTCAGGCTTGCCTGCAGATTGCCCATGACTTGCTGTTCGCCGGGAAAATAGTGCGGGTTTGAACGTTCGGGAATTTGCGTTTCGTCGATATCAAGACCGACCAGCCAGCGCGGAGTTTTCATCTTGTTATTTCCCTCTTGTTTTGATGTCCGGAGAGGCTATCAAAAATATTCTGGAAAATCAAGAATTTTATCTAAATGTCTGAAATTCCATGATTTCTGAGTAAGCTCCGACCTTTGGCTCCGTCTCATCTTTCGAAATCCAGTGTGTCGGGCGATAACTCAGCAAACCCTGCATTATATTTTTCATTTCATTATAGAAAGGCTGGACATCTGCACTGACGATGCTTTCAGGTTTCTGGAACAGCAGGTTGCGCGCGGCATGGATATTGTCGCTCTCCACCTCGATAGGAACACTGTCCGAATCGATGCGGTTGGGGAGATATTCCTGCTCGGCTTCAAGCGCAAAGCGATGCAGACTTAAGGCACGCGCGCTCCATGTGCAGGTGGATTGCACGGTCTCCACAGCTTTGCGTGACAACCTCGAAGCAAGAAGTGAATTTTCAAGAAGGCGTCCGACTTGTTTCGCGATATCCGGCGGATTATGCGGATCGGTATGCAGCGCATGTTCGTTATTGACCAGCACGTCACAGGCTCCCGCATGCTCGGACATCACGACAGGCGTGCCGGTTGAAGCGGCTTCCTGTGGCGCAAGACCGAAAGGCTCCAGATGCGCGGCATGCAGATAGATATCTGAAACATTGAGCCATTTATTGATCGTTTCCTGGTCCTGGCGACCAAGGAAGATCACACGGTCTTCATATCCATGTTCACGCGCGTAATCGAGAGATTCATTATAGACACAGCTTTCTTCCGCGCTGTGCGGCGGCAGGTTGCCGCCGATATAAATATAGACGGCATCAGGATGTTCCTGCAGCAAATTGCGCATGGATTTGGCGGCTTCGATAATGCCCTTGGCGATGACCATCCGGCCAAAGCCGAGGATGATTTTTCCATTCTGGAGAAGTTCGCGGCGATCTTCGCCGATAATATCTATATGCCGGTCGATCAGCGCCTGTCTCTGGGCCGCTTTTTCTTCGAGGCTGTAATTGAGCGGGTGAAATACCTGCTGATTGATTCCGCCAGGAATGACCTGCATCGGATCTTCCGGATAGCCGTAGTCGACAAAAAGCGACTTATGATGCGCGTGACTGACAGGGACCATGCCGTCCATCCGGCGGATCGCCGCGACTTCGCAGGCCAGGCGCGGTTCGATATTGTAAGCTTTGACCGCTTTGCTGAATTCCCTTGTCAGATAGATGCTGCCGTTCACAGGATCTTTCGATGCCGGGTTGGATTTGATTTTAGTTATCAGGGATTCCGTTTTCTCAGTTCCCAATGAATGGGTAATGCCGAGCAGCGTTCTGCGGCGGCCGTCTTTTTGGAACATGAATTCTTCGGCAGCGGTTGCCATGAACATGCCGTCGGCATAATGACCGACGATAAAGTCGTAGTTCTGATCTTTCAGTATTTCCGACGCATTCGCCATATATTCGGCATAATGCGGGTAGAAATGTTCTTTCTCGATGACGCGGTGCGCGGATGTCGGAATATGAATGACGCGTACGTTCGGATAGCCCGGCATGGTTTCGATGATCGTATCCGTGCGGTTATCGTAATCTTCCCCGCCATAATTACGGGCATAGATATCGATATGGTGGCCCTGTTGCGCGAGCGCCTGCGCCATCTCGATCGTGTAGATCAGCTGGCCGCCGTTTTCCGCCGTCGTACCCTGACGTTGAATATAGAGATTATCTTTTAAGAGCAGCGTTCCCTGCGGACAGAAGAAAGCATAATTACGTCCGGCGAACTCAGCGTTTCTTTTCATTTCACCCATGGCAGCGAAATTACTAGAATCGTGGGGAGTTAATCCAGATAATTTCGGCATCGGCACGCAAGTTTGTATATTGCATTGCAATGCTGCAATGCAGCTATAAATGAGCGCCGAACGCCCCTGAACGAAATATTATTTCAAAAAACATTTCGTGAGCCGCCGGCAAAGGCCTTTGCCGTTTGACTGTTAACGAGGCCCTCTGTATTTTTCCTCCTGAAAGAGATGATCTTATGGACCTAAAAATAAGCGATTCAGCGCTACGCCCACCCGCCCGCGATATGATTTTCAAAGGCAGCATTAACCATCCGGATGCCTTCATCTGGGACGCGTGGTCCCTGACGAAAGACGGCACTATCTTTCTATATGCGCTGGCTTCACCACGCGATGTCTATAAGGACGGCACGATCGATATCCAGACCCAGCGCGATCACATTCCTCACCATCATCGCCTCTTTATATCAACCGATCAGGGTAAAAGCTGGAAGGACGGCGGTCCGGTTTTCGCGCCGCGTTTGGGTGAAGATAAATTCGACAGCCGCTCTATATGGACAGGTTCGACGGTCCATTTTCAGGGCAAAATTATCGGCGGCTATACCGGCATCCGTATGACCGATGAAAGCCATCCTTTTATTCAGAGCATCGGTCTTTCAGTATCTGATGATGGAAAAATTTATACACGTCTCACTAGCGAGCCGCTCTCCTGCCCGATCAGGGACTATGATGAAATTCGCGCTAAAGGTTATTTCCTCGGAGAGAGAAATGATCTCGGCACTGACAAAGGAGAAAACGGCCAGAACATCCTTGCATGGCGCGATCCCGGCCTTGTCGTCGATCCGGCGACAGGCCTGCTGCATGCTTTCTGGTCTGCAAAAACTGATAAGACGGAAGAACAGGAAGCCGCTCTCGCACACGGCATTATTCATGATCCACTGACAAAACCGCGGCTTGAATTACTGGCCCCGGCGCACCTGCCAGACCATGCCGAATTCACGCAGGCAGAAGTGCCGCAATTGATTTACAGCAAGGCTGCGAAGCTTTTCTATATGGTCGTTTCGACAACGAACCGCACAAGCGGCGACCAGACGGATGGCGACCTGGATCTCGCCGCACGTCTTTACTCTTCGCCGGAGCTGGGCGGGAAATGGACTTTTGTCGGCAAGGTTCTCAGCAAGGACGATAAACGCTACCCGGCAACGATTGTCGATTTTGTCGACACGGATAAAGGCGGGGTTTTGTATTTTACAGCTCCTTTCAACCGCTCGAACGCGGAAGATATTATGCACACGATGCCACCGATCAATGCAGCGCTTGTCACCGCGAACGGCGTGACGCGCCTCTCGGGTCCCGATGCCGATATGCCCGCAGCTGCGGCATGACGGAAAAGCCATTTATTTAAATAAAATATACAGGTGATAAATGATTATTGTTTTCGGATCGAACGTACTTGATCTTTTTTTTCATACGCCGGATCTCCCGCCACGCGACCAGAACCGCTTTCTGGATTCACACGATGAGGCACCCGGCGGCAAAGGAGCCAACCAGGCCGTCGCCGCCGCCAAAGCCGGCGCGACCGTTTATTTCTCGGGTGCATTGGGACGCGGCGGCCATGGCCGCCAGATGTTCGACAATCTCAATGAATGCGGTGTCGATGCGAGCGGCATTAAATTCATAGACGGCCCATCAGGCCTTGCAACCATTTTCGTCGATGAAACGGATGGCACGCATCGTATTGTCGTCAGCCATGGCGCCAATCTAAAGGCAAAGCAGGAATGGATCCCCGATCACCTGTTGAACAAGGGCGCAATCGTTCTCGTTCAGGGCGAACTGCCGATTCAGGAGACGGAGAAACTTCTCGTGCGGGCCCGCAAGAACGGCGCAAGAACGATGATGAATTTTGCGCCGGCGACCGCGAAGCTCTCGGAAGATGCGCTGCATAATCTTGATTTTATTATCCTGAATGAGCATGAAGCGGACGCTGTGGCGCGACAGTTCGGCCTTGACAGCTCGGACAAGGAAGCCTTTGCCACCCTCCTGCATAAAAAATACGCACTGACGACTATCGTGACGCTTGGACCTGACGGATCCCTCTGCGCTTGTGATGAGGGCATTATCAAAGTGCCGTCCCTTAAGATCAAGGCGATAGACACGGTGGGCGCTGGCGATGCATTCGTCGGCTATCTCGCTGCAAGCCTCGATAAGGGCCTGCCCCTGCGTGAAGCCATGCGCTACGCGGCGGTTGCCGGTTCGCTGGCCTGCACCCGCGTCGGGGCGCAAACGGCCGTTCCCGCCTCTTCGGAAGTAAATTCCTATCTTCCGCAGATTGAGGTTTCATCCGGTTAGTGTATACTCCTCCCGTAACATCTGGGGGGGGGATCGTTATGAAAGCATATGCGGCCGGAGAACGGGATTTTCGCCCGTGGGGACATTACGAAGTTCGCCATTTCACATCTGAAAACAACATCGAATTTTGCGAAAAAATAATCACGATAAATCCGGGCCAGGTCCTGTCATTACAGTCGCATGAATTGCGGGACGAATTCTGGCAGGTGGAAGACGGCGCATTGACCGCCATTCGCAATCACAACAGATATCATCTACAGACAGGCCAGACGATCTCCATACCGCGCCGCACAATTCATAGTATGGCGAATTTATCCGCAAAGCCGCTGATCGTTTATGAACGCCAGAGCGGTATATGTCGGGAAGATGATATTACGCGCTATTGCGACAATTACGGCCGCGCCATTGTCAGCGACGGCCCGAACGATCTTTTCTTCAGTATAAGTCTTTATAACACTCTGCTGGGCGATATAGCAGGCCTCGCAAATTTTCTGGAATAATGTTATCAAACTGGATCGCTTTTTGAGGGTTCAGCATGACCGATACCAACTGGTGGCGCGGCGCAGTTATCTACCAGATTTATCCGCGCAGTTTCTGCGATACCAATAGTGACGGTATCGGCGATCTTAATGGAATTATCCGCAAACTCGATTACGTCGCCTCGCTCGGCGTAGATGCGATCTGGATATCGCCGTTCTTCAAATCGCCGATGAAAGATTTCGGCTATGATGTCGCCGATTATAAATCGGTCGATCCCATTTTCGGCAATATCGAAGAATTTAGAAAACTCCTGACACGCGCGCATGAGCTTGGTCTTAAAGTACTCGTGGACATGGTATGGTCGCACACTTCCGACCAGCATGAATGGTTCGTTGAAAGCAAGCGCGACAAAAAGAATGCCAAAGCCGATTGGTATGTATGGTCCGATTGCAAACCGGATGGCACGGTGCCGAATAACTGGCTTTCCTATTTTGGCGGCCCAGCCTGGACATGGGACGCGAAGCGCGAACAATATTATATGCACCATTTTCTCTCCAGCCAGCCGTCCTTGAATCTCTGGAACGCGGATGTGCAAAAGGCCGTCTTCGACACGGCTGATTTCTGGCTTGAGATGGGCGTTGACGGCTTCCGTCTTGATGTCGCACATGCTTACCTTCACGATCCGAATCTGCGCGACAATCCCGTGCGCGCGGCGAGCGATCCATGGCCGTCCGACATGCCGTCTTCAAATCCGATGGCGCGCCAGCAACGTCTCTACAGCATGTGCACGGTCGACAATATCAAGTTCATCAATAATATCCGCGCGCATGTCGATCAGTATGCGGATCGCTGCCTGCTTGGCGAAGTCGGCGGCAACGATAGTGAAAGCACGGCCATTTCCTACGTCCAGGGAAATGACGCATTGCATTTCGCTTACACGACCGGGCTTCTCGGTTCGCACATGAGCAAGAGAGATATCTCCGGTGCGATCGACCGCGTCGAAAGCAAGATCAATGACGGCTGGATCTGCTGGGCAACCAACAATCATGATTTCAAGCGCGTGGTTTCGCGCATCAATCCGCCAGCCGGCTTTGAGAAACAGGCGGCGCTTTTGAATATGGCGCTCGGCCTGTCCCTGCGCGGCTCCTATTGCCTGTATCAGGGTGAAGAACTGGGACTGCCGCAGGCCGAGCTCGCCTTTGAAGATCTGCGCGATCCTTACGATATAACGCTCTATCCCGAGCATGCGGGCCGTGACGGCACGCGCACGCCGATGCCGTGGGATCATTCCGCCGCCAATGCCGGCTTTTCGAGCGCGGCCAAAACCTGGCTGCCCGTCTTTCCCGCGCACGTGCCTTTGTCTGTCGATATGCAGAAACAGGATCGGGCCTCGGTTTTGCACCACTACAGAACCTTCCTGACATTCAGAAAGAATAACGAGGTCATGCGTACGGGCGACATCGAGCTCGTTTCCGCCCCGGGCGATATCCTGATTTTCGAACGCCTGCTCGCGGATAAGAAAATCATCTGCATCTATAATTTATCTTCCAGTCCTTCGACGCTTTCGCTCGCTGATTGCGGCTATGAAGGCAGGGCGCCGATTGCCGAGATCTCCGAAGGCGGCACGCTTGCCGGCTCCTCCCTCTCCCTCAAACCCTATGGTTATACTTTCTTAAGGTAGAAAATGAATAATAAAACCGCGCTTATCGCAGATATCGGTGGCACGAATGCACGCTTTGCAATCGTCGATAAATCAGGCGTTCAGAATCTGAAATACCTGCAATGCAATGATTTCGACTCGCTCACAGCAGCGGCGAAATCATACCTGTCAGAGGCGAATATCAAACCGGACATCGGCATCTTCGCCGTCGCCGGCCCCGTCAATGGCGACCTGATCAATATCACTGCCCTGCCATGGACATTCAGCATATCCGCGGTACAGAAAGACTTAAATCTTCAGTCTCTTGAAGTGATGAACGACTTTCAGGCCGTCGCGCTCGCTATCCCTGATATCGCACCCAACCTTATCCAGAAGATCTGCGGCGGCGAACCGGTCGCGAGGCAATCCAAAGGCATTATCGGTCCCGGCACCGGACTTGGTGTCGCGTCGTTATTCTGGGGCGAAACGCGTTATATGGCACAACCCGGCGAGGGGGGTCATGTCACCATGTCTTTCACCAACCTGCGTGAAATGGCGATCGCCAAAGAGCTTTTAAGCAAATACCACCATATCTCCGCCGAACGCGTCTGTTCGGGCAAGGGCCTGATCAATCTTTATCAGGCGATCTGCTCGCTCGACGGAAAAGATGCCATTGCCGATATCACACCCGAAGATATCAGCCGCCGCGCGATCGATAACACCTGCCCCGTCTGCAAAGAAGCGCTCGATCTTATGCTGGCGTTCCTTGGCCGCATCGCCGGAAATCTGGCGCTAACCCTCGGCGCACGCGGCGGCATCTACATTGCCGGCGGCATTCCGACCAAGCTTGGAGATTATTTCTTCAACTCGCGCTTTGTCGAGGAATTCCAGTCAAAAGGCCGGATGAGTCCCTTCGTGATCGACGTTCCGGTCTATCTGATCAAGCACGACGCTCTGGGATTGCTGGGGCTTGAACAGGAAGCGCGTTTCACGCTCTGCTCATAAGAGCTAGACGACAGTCTCAAATGTCGAAAGCGGGAAGAATTTCTTCGCAAGCTCGACATCACGGAAACCGATATCCTCGATGATATTGCTCTGAGTCTCTTTCAGGATCTGCATCAGATGCGCGCGGTTCGTATCATCGGGGATACGCGCGTAGAATTCGTCCGTCAAGATTTCAGCCGCCGTATATTCAAGATAGGAAAACCCATCCGGCAGTTGCGTCAGCTGAATCAGGTCCTCGAAAGTAATCTTCTCTGCGCCGAAAGGCTTCAGTCCGCGTTCGTCAAGCTCTGACAGCGCGGCATGGTCGATGCGGTTAATCCTTGCGTCATCGCCGAACCAGTCGGAGAAAACGAAGCCGAGGGAATCGAGAATCCCATCCGTCGTTGCGTCGAAATCAAGGCATTCCGCGAGCGTTATTGCCAGATGACTTAATTCATTACTTAGCAGGTAACGCCACAAATCGTGATCGCCCTGCGACCGCAGCTGATAGGCGGCCATCAATCCGCAGAGATCGCCATCCGCCTCGATCAGGCGTTTGAGCAATAACTGGTCCTCGGCGGTTAAATCTTCGGATCGTTTGATATCGGTATTTTCCTGCCAGATTAGGCGCAGGGCTTTAAGCAGGTTGAAAACGAACTGCATCTGCGCGCTTTGCTCGCGCGAGAACACTGTAATCGATTCGGCATAACGCGGGATATGAATGCATTTCAGCCTGTGATCGGCGGACGCGCTTTCACTCCATTCATCGCCGTCCTCGACCAAAATCATCCAGTCGTCGAAACGCGCGTCATGTGCCAGCGAGCGCCCGATCGGCGTTTCGCACAAAAGAGACAAAGCCCAGCGCAAAGCATCGCCGTCGGTTAAAAACCCGTCATGCGAATCTTCATTCAATCTGATCTGGTTTAAAAGATCGCTGATCGCATAACCGTTCGGGCGCGCGCAGTCGAATTTACGGCTCGGTGAGAGGCTCACGAGACAGTAAATGCCGCCCGAAGGCGTTATTTCTAAAATTTCTTTATTCATAGAGTCCCTGGATAAGACAGGACGAGAGGAACGAAAATAGCAGGCAGGCGATAGTCTTGTAGTTATTCGGCGATGTACCGGAATTATTTATTCAATGGGCGGGATGAAGAGCACGATATCAGCGCCCGAAATCTTACCAGAGCCATTGGCCGTTTTGCGTTCTTCGATATGAACGGGGCGTTGTGGCAAGGCGATGATTTCAGCCGAAGGTTTCGACTCTTGTCTGGCCTTCATCTTAGTCGTACGGACCGCGGAAGGCGAGGCTGTATTTTCAGTTGTTGTTCTGGAAATTTCCTCTTCGCCATCACGGAAAGAACGCTCGAATTTGATAAACCACAGGAAGTTTGCGTTTGAACGATCGCGGACTTCTGTGAAAACAGTGTCAGCCAGAATCTGATTCGCCGATTTCGCGAGGTAATTGTCGCCGAAAGGCATTTTACCCAGCGCATTCAAAAGGTCGAAAGTGATCGAACGGCTGGCATCCGCGTTATCAGCGAATACATAGCCCTGGTAATCTGCCAGCATCTGCTGGATCAGCGTACGGTCGGCCTTGCGGCAGCGTTCGGACAGGAACCATGATTCGAAACAGGCAATCGCGGCTTTTCCTGAATTCAGGGATCTGAAATCGGAAACGGCTTCGCGGGCGAAGGCGCGGCCCAGGTCGGCCATCGTTGAATTTTCGACGCGCATCCAGGCACCTTTATCACCGGCAAGCTGCAATTCCCAGGCAACGCGGATCATTGAAATCGTAAGGTCGGCAAGCTGTGCACGATTGATCACGACCGCATGATCCGGATGCAGCATCAAAGGGTGCATACCGGCACCGTTTCTGTGCTGCCATACACGACGAAGCTCGCGCGCGATCAGGAGAACTTTAGTGGCCGGCTCGATATCGGCGCGGATCAATATGACGGAACCTTCGCGATCGTATGTAACATCGTTGATCTGCGAACTTTCCTTGAACTGAACGCCATGAAGTTCTGCAAATGACAGCAGCATCGATGCGAATCGGCTGTTTTTAAGCAGGTCTTTGTAAGAAACTGATTCTGTCTTCTTATATGGCGTGCTGATAAATTCAGCATCAGCCAGGAATCTTTGTGATTTTATTTCCAGAGGCTCGACGAATTCAGCAGAAATTTTCTCGTATGCGCCTGTTTTCTGACGCAGCGACGCGATATCTTTTTCCAGCGCTTTGAAAACCGGATCGTCAAGAATATCGTCTTCTTCAATAATGTCTTCTTCGGTGAAGAAAAGCGGCTGGTCGGAGATCCAGCTGCAACGCACGGGTTGTGAATTGTTGATCGTATAGGCGAACCGGCAATTGGCGATCGGTTCGATGCGGATTTCCGCGTTATTTTGTGTCTGGCCCGGCTCTTTTGTCATGACGAAAATCGTCCCCTTTAAAATCTTTGCGGCCTCATTCCCAACGAGAATCGCAAACCCCTGATATAGTCATCATACGGGCAGATAGTTAAAGGGTAGTGAATGGTCAAAAACTTTTTAAAATCTTTTGAAATCAAGTATTTAAGATAACCTTAACGCGGCGCGACGGCCATCGTATCCAGTTGTTTTTCAAGGCTTTCGAGCTCGGCCTGCTGCTGCTGGATGGCCTTGGTCAGCGGGGCCAGAATATCCGTCGCCCGCATCTCATAGGTCTTCATCTTGTCATTCTCGCGGATGATCATGTTCGTCTCACGCCCTTCTAAGGCTTCCTCGACATCCTGGGCGATAAAGCCGTAATCGAGGAGGCCGTTGCCGTCGATCAGGCGATAGGAGACCGGTTTCAGCTTCATGATAAAGTCGAGACCCAGATCGGTCGACTTGATGTCCTTCTTGAGGCGTTTATCCGATGTATTGGTCCAGGCGACCTTGCCGGTAAAGCTCGTGACGTTCGTGTCGCCGAAGCGAATCGTGTTGTCGGTGCTGATCGAGGCACCGGACCCATAGCCGATCCCCATGCTGTTCGTCCGGTTGTTCGAAGCCGCCTGAACATTATTGCCGATGAAGGTACTGTTCACGTCACTGCTAAGGTTATAGCCTGCGCTATAGCCCACTGCCGTATTGTAGTTCCCTCCGGAAATACCACCACCTGCCAGGCTTCCGACGGTCGTATTGTCCGCTCCGCCGCTGCCATTGGTATTACTCATATAGCCGACAGCTGTATTCCCATCGCCACTTGTTTTAAAATCAAAGACATCATAACCGAAACCTGTATTGCCTATGCCTGATGTATAGTTCTGCCCGGCGGTAGCCCCGACTAAAGTCGAATAACTGCTGGTCGAACTCGCAGCGCCCGCGCCCGCGCCGACGGCGACTGAATCGATAAGCGTTCCAGATGCTTTGAATGCTTCGAAACCGACGGCGATAATATTGCTCGATTTCTGGCCATAGGCGGCAGACGATCCGATAGCGATGATATTAGCTCCAAGCAGAGCCATCTGATCGTTCGCGAACAGGGCATTGCTACCGATCGCAACAGCCGGGGTCGCACCCATATAATTCGCGCGGAAACCGATGGCTGTATTGTTATTTACTATATTATTGTATGCGGAGAACGCGCCAAAAGCGGTGTTTTCAGTCCCCTGGACATCGTTGTACAGAGCTTTATAGCCAAAACTGATATTAGGATCATATACGCCGGTTACAAGGTTATAACTTGCCCTCGAGCCGATCGCGACTTCATCGGTTGAAATCAGTTTGTTACGCAGCGCACTGTAACCGACGGCGGTATTTTCATCCTTGGCATCGTCATCGTCATCGTAATTCGCCTTGAAACTATTCATGGCGAAAGCGCCGAATGCCGTCGTGGCCGCACTGGAGCCGCTTTGTTCCATGGCCTGCGCGCCAAATGTCGTTGAGGCAAAAGATGAATCCCAGTAATCGGCGGTTTTGTAGCCGACCATCAGCGTGCCACCCGGTGCCGTACCGCCCTGTGAACCCGCCAGTGCGCCGACGATAACCGAATAATCCGCTGACACGGCTGTTTTCGCAGCCTGTGAACCAACGATGACGCTGAACCAGCTGCCGCTCGTATAACCCAGTCCGGCCTGCGCGCCGAAGGCCGCGGTTTTCTCGCCACCGGAAATGAAGCCTTTAAGCGCCTGATAACCGAAAGCGCCGGAATTCGATCCGTTCGCGCTGCGCATGGCCTCGGAACCGAAACCCACCAATCCGTTCGTTCCCGATACGGTGTCCGCGATTGAATAATAACCAAAGGCCGTGCCTCCAAATGCGCCGGCCGCATTCATAAATGAACCATAACCCCAGCCTATGACGGACTCGTCACTGCCGTCATAGGCCGCATTCCCGGCCGCATAACCGCCGAATAAATGTTCGTCGCCCGTGTAAAGCGTGCGCCCGTCGGTCAATGCGTCGAGACTGTCGACGGCACCAAGGCCGATATCGTTCGGATTA
>JBEHYB010000053.1:0-17098 GCA_048498395.1 Pseudomonadota bacterium | reverse complement strand
CGGTGAGGGGAATTTAGGAGCGTCGGTGGACAGCGAAAGACAGGAACCTGTCTTTGACGGTCAACCGAAACAACTCGGTCACCTAAGCCTTTTCTTGCGGCCCCAGTTCTGGCATGTTCGTGCCTAGAAGTCAATTTGTTAACCTTTTGAGGTCGTTATGAAGAATTATCTGGTTTTGCTCCGCCATGGCCAAAGTCAATGGAATCTGGAAAATCGCTTTACCGGGTTCAAGGATGTCGAGCTGAGCGATCAGGGTCGGGCCGAGGCCAAGCTTTCAGGTGAAAACCTGGCACAGGCAGGGATCAAATTCGACCATGTTTATACCAGTACCCTGAAACGTGCCATCAATACGGCTGAAATAGCCCTGAAAGAAGCCGGGCAGGAGGTTCTTGTTCCGCAACTGATCAAGAGCGACGATATGCGTGAACGCGATTACGGTGACCTTACAGGGCTCAATAAGGACGAGACGGTCGAGAAATTCGGCAAGGACCAGGTTCATATCTGGAGACGTTCTTATGACGTGCAGCCTCCGGGCGGCGAAAGCCTTCAGGACGTTGTCGAAAAGCGTGTCCGCCCATACTACGAAAACGTTATCAAGCCGGATATTCTGGCCGGTAAGAACGTACTGGTCGCGGCGCATGGTAATTCGCTGCGCGCTCTTTTGATTATCCTTGGCGAGAACACGCCGGAGAATATCAACGAAACTGAAATCCCGACCGGGTCGCCGCTGGTGCTGGAATTCGAGAACGGCAAGCGGGTTGGGAAATATTATTTGACTGAAAAATTGGCAGCTTAAACTGACACTCCCTCTCCCTTAATCCCTCTCCCTCACTTGTGAGGGAGAGGGAAGGAGCGAAGCGGAAGGGAGAGGGAGACTAAATGTCTAAATGTAATCACGATCACGGGCATCATCACCATCATCATGGGCATGCGCATGGCGATGGGAAGCTCGGTTGGGCCGTTGTCATCAATATCGTCCTGACGATCGCGCAACTGGTCGGCGGGATCATGGCGGGATCGCTCGCGCTGATCGCCGACGCGTTGCATAATTTTTCTGATGCCGGGGCTCTCTTACTGGCACTGATCGCACGCCGGATCGCAAGGCGCGCGCCGGACGATGTCCGCACCTATGGTTACAAGAAAGTTGAAACGCTTGCGGCCTTTACGAATTTCCTGATTTTAATTCTGATCGCGCTATGGCTCGGCGTGGAAGCGGTCATGCGGTTTTTCGAACCGCAGGCGGTGCAGGGTGGGATTGTTTTCGTTCTCGCTGGCATTGGTTTTGTTATTAACGGCGGAACGGCGCTACTGGTGCGCGCGCAAGCTAAAGGTAATCAGAATATTCGCGCAGCCTACCTGCATAATTTGACAGATGCCGTCTCGTCGCTTGGTGTGATGATTGCCGGCGTACTTATTATATGGGGCGGGTGGAGCTGGATCGATCCGTTAATAACGCTCGCGATCTCAGCCTATATAATTTCGCATGCCATGCATGATTTTCCGCATATCATTAATATATTAATAGATGGCAAGCCGCAGACGATTTCTACAAATAAAATTGTTGATGGAATAAAGGCGATTCCCGGTGTGCAAGATATGCACCATGTTCATATTAGACAATTAAGTGAGAATGACTTCGCGTTGGAAGCCCATATTCTAATTGATAAAAATGAAGTTTCGGGGGATCGGATCAAAGCTGCGATCAAGGATTTTCTGAAGCTTGCTGGCGTGGAGCATAGCACACTTGAATTCGAAATGGAAATTTGCGCGCATCCGGACTGCGACTGATTTCTGTCGCTATTTTCTATTCGACCATCTGAATTTTTGGTAAACTGCAGGTAATAATAACAACCAAGGAGTATCAGATGAGTATAGGTAGTTTTCTTCGTAAAGCCGCAGACGCTGTAGATGACATTGGTGGTAAAGCCAAGGGAGCATTCGAAACCGTACGCGATGTTGCTAACGATCCTGCCAAGCGTGAAGCGTTAGGCGCAGAGCTCGATAAGCTCGGCGACAAAGCTAAAACAGCCGTATTGGGCGCTATCGTCGTCGGTGCGGATGCCGTATCAGCCGCCGCCAAAGATCCGGACGGCACAATCCAGGAACTTAATGCAAAAGCTACAAAAGTCGTCACCAAAGTAGGCGACAAGATTGACGAAATCGTCAGATCAACAAGACCACCGGGTGGTGACGGTCCCGCAGCTCCGTAAAACTGCATTTTTCTTACATCGTTATAAAACTGAACCCGTCAATCAAAGGATTGCGAATGAGTAGCTATGCCCAAACTATGGATGAAGGAATTGAAAAACCTGAATCTCACTTGCGGAACACGATAAAGAAAGTATGCGACCGGGGATATTTCCTCCTCACATCCTTTTCTCTTGCGATGGCCGCAAACGATATCGTTGAAATGGAAAAAGTTATCGGCATGGCCGGAAAGGATGTGGCGAAGGTCGTATTCGCAGGAAACGATCCCAAGCATCTCGATTTCCTTCTCGAGCATAAATGAGTAACTGAGTTGCTGCGTTAATGCGTAACTGGGTTACTGTGTCACTGAGTACCAAAAAGCGCCCGGAAACCGGGCGCTTTTTTCATGAGCTTTGAAATATTGAGCTTTTAAAATTACTGGGTATCCGTTGCGTCTTTTACGTCGTCTTTGAGTTTTTGCGCAGGCGTGCGGTCTTCCAGTTCACGCGCCGCGTTGTCGACACCGTTCGGGAGTTCCTTGACGGCATCGCCGACTTTCTCAAAGCCGTTACGCTGGTCAGGTTTGTTGAGGTACAGAAGACCTCCGCCGATCACCAGGGCGGCAACGATAATGCCTAATACGCTTTTCGAATTATTGGTCATATCAAAATCCTTTTTAGCTGTTATGGCCTAACCAATGGCGATACGGCAAAAAGGTTCCTGGAACAATAAGCCCTCTCCCATAGGGAGAGGGTGGGGAGAGGGGTTTTGATATTCGGACAATGTAATCACCATCCCAACCCCTCCCTTAATCCCTCCCTATGGGAGGGAGACTAATTGGGTGAGGGAGCCGTTTTATCCGTATCGAGGTATTTAACGTACAGGGATTTTATGGTCGCCGCAGGTTTTTTCCTGTTTATAACGGTCGCGGCGGCTGCGGCGAAGCTGAGGAATGAAAGCGCTCCATAGCCTGTTTTCGCATCGATAGAATTGTTTTCGCTCTCTATCTTATCGGTAACATAGTAATTGAACCGTTTTACATCGATCGGCTTGTCGCGCGCGGGCAAATCCGCGTCAGCGGGCTTCGCGCTGTATTTGCCCTGCGCGTAATTGAAATCATAATTGACGCTGATGGATGGCGGTTTCTGATCTTCGATTGCTCCGGCTATATATTTATAAAGCGGCGAAGATTGAGGCGGCAGAATAACTTCCGCAGGCGTTGCCGCCGGTTTGAAAGCGTTCATCAGGCTGTTTCTGTTGGCAAGCGCATCATTGCCGGTGACAATGGCCATCGCCGCGGCAATACCGCCAATAGCGGCGGTTCCCAAGCCAAAAGGTTTTGAGTAGAGCCAGAGATCGCTCGAGGCTTTTACGTAGGTTTCCCTGTCTTCAGGCGTTAAGTCGCTATAGATGGCCCTCAGTGCCTGCTCTTTTTTCTCGGTCGATTTTTCTTTACTCATTGGATATGTCCTTTTTATGACGGAGCCACTTCAGACGGGATTTGCGGGGCGGTGTTTTTCTTATCGGTGTATTTTGCGTGGATGTCCGCGATCGTCTCATAGGATTGTTTTCTGCCCAGATGAATGGCTCCTGCAAGGGCAAATGCGACGGCAGAAAAAAAGATTCCAAATCCGGCACCGACTGGATCTGTGTGCTGGATTTGATCCACGACATCCCGATTATAACGCGCAACATCGATCGGCGCTTCTGCGGCATCCAGATTGGCGACAACAGCCTTGGCGGTATATTTGCCGTTCGCATATTCAAATGACTTTGTCGCGGTCACAGGTGGCGGGCTTTGCAATGCAATGGCATTGACGACAGAATAATAGAGCGGATCTGATTTTTGAGGGTAGACGATCTGCTCTGGCGTGCTGGCAGGTTTGAATTCTGCTAGCAGCTTGTTTTTGTCGTCTTCTACATGTGCGGAGCCCAAGAGCGTTCCTATGGCGAGGACCGCGCCGGTACCAAGGGCAACTTTAGTTCCTAATGAGCTGTTTAGACGAAGGATCTGATTGGCAGCGTTCATCGCCGTGCGATCTGCGGTTTTTATTTTTTTGATCTGGCTCAGCTCGTTAAATTGCTGTTCGGCCGTCTGTTTTGCACTCATAAAATTACTCCCTGAAATAATATGGGGTCGAGGCTAGCACCGCGCCAAAACCCTGTCAAATTTATGAAAATGACATTTTGCTAATAAAAAACCCCGCTTTTGGCGGGGTTAATCTTATTTGCCTGGATCCCGGCCTGCGCCGGGATGACGCTAACGCGTCATTTACGAAGACCGAGTTTCTCGATGATCGCTTTGTAGCGCTTCTCGTCTTTCTTCTTGAGGTAGTCAAGAAGCTTACGGCGTTTGGCAACATGCGCCAGAAGACCGCGACGTGAAGACATGTCCTTTTTGTGTTGTTCCATGTGCTTCGAGAGCTGGGTAATGCGCTCTGTCAGGATGGCGACTTGAACTTCAGGCGAGCCTGTATCGTTGGCTGCTGTCTGAGTTTCTTTGATAATCTGAGCTTTGCGCTCCACTTGTATCGACATCGGGTACTCCTTTTAGTCTAGAGGTTAAAAACACGCACTGGCTGGGCTTCTACTCCTGTGAACTCCAATATTGCGAGAGCTTTCCCGCGATAGGAGGCAAGAGCAAGGCCCGTACCCGCAGACTTGAAATCAATACCGGTTTGCACCAGTCGTTGAACATCAGGTCTGGAAACGAAGGTCAGTTTCTGACCATTTCGTAGTCTTTGGGCTTCCGGATCGGTTACGGCTAGAACCGGGATGTCGTCCAGTACAGTCTCGACCGGAAGCACAGCGCTTTCGAGGCTCGGGTTATCGGCGTTTTGGGTAAAAAAGTCCAGCGAAATCGCGTTATTTAACGAAAAAGGGCCTACGGCTTCGCGGATCAGGCGGGTAATCGTGCCGTAAGTGCCTAATTTCAGGCCCATATCGCGGGCCAGGGACCGGACATAGGTGCCTTTGCCGCAGACGGCCCGGAAGGTGGTTTGCTCGCCTTCATGGCTGGCGACGGAGAGTTCATAGACATTCACGGGGCGCGCCTCTAACTCCGGCGGCTGTCCGGCGCGCGCGAGATCATAGGCGCGTTGGCCGTCGACTTTGATCGCCGAGAAAGTCGGCGGTTTCTGCATGATCTCGCCGGTGAAAGCGGGAAGGATCGCCGTGATCTGCTCGATACTTGGACGCACATCGGACGAGGCCATAATCTCGCCTTCGAGATCGTCGGTCGTGCGCTGTTCGCCCCATTTGACGGTAAACAGATAAACCTTGTCGTCTTCCATCATATACTGGACGAGCTTTGTCGCTTCGCCCAGCGCGATCGGCAGGATTCCCGAGGCGAGGGGGTCGAGCGTTCCGGCGTGACCAATTTTCGGGAAGTTCAGCGCACGTTTGACTTTCATCAAAGCGTCATTCGATGTCATTCCTGCCGGCTTGTCGAGATTGATCCAGCCGCTGATATCGTTTTTCGGTTTGCGGGCCATGTTACAGTACCGGTGTGCTTTCCCCGCGAAAGCGGGGATCTAAAGCAAGGTCCCCGCTTTCGCGGGGAAAGCAGGAAGAACTATTCATTATCTTCTGCCGCCTTGGGCAGGTTATAAAGTATTTCTTCAATCCTCGCGGATTTTTCGAATGAATCGTCGCCGACGAATTTCAATTTCGGCGTGAAGCGCGTCTGCAGGCGTTTGGCGATTTCCTTCTGGAAGGCGTGCGCTTCGCTGTTGAGTGCGGAGAGCATCGAACCCATTTCAGAGCCGGTGAGTTTGATAATGAAAGCGGTGGCCTGTTTCAGGTCCGGGCTGACGCTGACTTCCGTCACCGTAACCATGTGGGCGGCATCGAACAGCAGCGCATCATCGAATTTCCCGCGTTGCAGGGTTTCGACGATGATATGCCTGATCTGTTCGCCGACCCTGAGCTGTCGCTGGGTCGGGCCTATCGGGGTTTTATGACGCATGGAGAGCCTTAATCAAGCGACCTTGTTTCGGATTTCACTTCGAAGCACTCGATGATATCGCCTGCGCGGATATCTTCGTAATTCTCGAATGCCATACCGCATTCCGTGCCTTCCTTGACTTCCCGTACTTCGTCCTTGTGACGTTTGAGGGTTTTGAGCATGCCTTCATGGATGACGACATCGTCGCGCAGCAGGCGGACTTTGGCACCGCGTTTGACGGAACCGGTCGTGACCATACAGCCCGCAACTTTACCGACCTTGGTAATGTTGAAGACTTCGCGGATTTCAGCCTGACCGAGATATTCTTCACGCAGCGTCGGCGCAAGCATACCGGAGAGCATGGCTTTCACGTCATCGACGATATTGTAGATGATGTTGTAGTAACGGATATCGACGCGGTCGCGTTTCGCCATATCGCGGGCCTGTGCGTTCGCGCGGACGTTAAAGCCGATAACGACGGCGCGGGACGCGTTGGCGAGCGTGATATCAGATTCGGTGATACCGCCGACACCTGTATGCAGGACGCGAACGCCGACTTCCGTATTTTCACCGGCGACTTTCTGCAATGTTCCGGCAATCGCTTCGACGGAGCCGTGAACGTCAGCCTTGATAACGACGTTAAGTTCTTTCTTGCCGTCTTTCGACGCGGCGAGAAGCTGTTCAAAGCTTGTGCCGGCAGAAATCGCCGCTGTCGCGTCGCGTTTTTTGCGTGAACGGTAAGACACGATTTCGCGGGCCTTGGCTTCGTTCTCAACGACCGAGAACTGGTCACCGGCATCAGGCGTACCTGTCAGGCCGAGCACTTCGACCGGATCGCCCGGTTTTGCTTCTTTAACCTGTTCGCCGCGATCATTGATGAGTGCGCGGACGCGGCCCCATTCGGAACCGACGACAAAAATTTCACCGATTTTGAGCGTTCCTTTTTGAATAAGGACGGTGGCAACGCTGCCTCGGCCCTGTTCAAGTTTGGATTCAACGACGGCACCTTGCGCGGTACGGTTCGGGTTTGCTTTCAGGTCGAGAACTTCGGCCTGCAAAAGAATGGCTTCTTCAAGTTTGTCGAGATTCATGCGTTTTTTCGCTGAAACTTCGACGGTCTGAACATCGCCGCCCATGTCTTCAACGACGACATCGTGTTGCAGGAGATCCTGTTTGACCTTGTTGACGTTAGCATCCGGCAGGTCGATCTTGTTGATCGCCACGATCATCGGCACCTTGGCCGCTTTCGCGTGGTTAATCGCTTCGATCGTCTGCGGCATGATGGAATCGTTTGCGGCAACGACCAGTACGACTACGTCAGTGACGTTCGCACCGCGCGCGCGCATCTCGGTAAACGCGGCGTGACCCGGCGTATCGAGGAAGGTGATTTTCTTGCCTGTCGGCATCGTAACCTGATACGCGCCGATATGCTGGGTAATACCGCCAGCCTCGCCAGCGACGACGTTCGTCGTGCGCAATGCATCGAGGAGGGAGGTTTTACCATGATCGACGTGGCCCATGATCGTCACCACCGGTGGACGGTGAACGAGTTGCGCGTCGGTATCCACGTCGCCCTCGATCCCGGTTTCAACGTCGGAATCGGTGACGCGTTTAATCTTGTGGTTGAACTCCATGATGATGAGTTCCGCCGTATCGGCATCGATCGACTGGTTGATCGTCGCCATGACACCCATTTTCATGAGTGACTTGATAACGTCAGACGATTTCTCGGTCATACGGTTGGCGAGTTCCTGCACGGTGATGGTTTCAGGCACGACAACTTCGCGTGAAACTTTCGGCGCGGATTCAGCGGCCAGACCGCCTTTCATTTTCTGGCGGCGGCGGTTGAGGGAGGCGAGGGAACGTCCCTGATCGGCCTTCTCATACTTGGCGTTCAGAACCTGGTTGACGGTGAATCGTTTGCCGGCCTGCAGGTTCATCTTCGATGAATCGTCATCGGAATCGCCACGGCCGCGGCCACCGGCACCGCGCTTGATGCGGTCGCGATAGCTCGGGCTGTCTTCCGAAGCCGGGCCTTCCGTCGTGCGGAATTCTTCTTTTTTCTTCTCTAGCAGGCGTTCCTGGGCGGCGCGGGCTTTTTCGGCTTCCTCGGCTTTGGCACGTTCTTCGCCTTTGATCAGCTCAAGTTCTTCCTGTTCGCGGCGGCGCAGTTCGGCAGCGTCAATCTTGCCGGGGCGCTTGCCGGTTTTCTCGGCTTCCTCTCGCATTTTCTGCTCTTCGGCTTCGAGTGCGCGGCGCTTGGCTTCTTCACTCTGACGTTTGGCTTCTTCTTCAGCAGCCTTAAGCAGGACGCGTTGACGTGTTTCGCGTTCTTCATTCGTCAGACCATCATTATGTTCGTCTGCAACGGCTTCGCCTTTTTGCGGCGCTTCGCCTGGTTGTGGACCGCCGCGTTTTTTGCGGACTTCAATCGCAACGCCACGGCTCTGGCCCCGGGCCAAAGTCTGCGTAATTACTTGCGAGCCGCTCGGCGCATTGCCCTTAAGGCTCAATGTACCTTTGCCACCGAGGCTAAGTGTCTTTTTTTCGTCAGTCATTAAATGTCTTTCAGTTCACGCTTTGTAATTTATGGGCAATAGTCAGGAGTTTGTCGGTCAGGCCGCCAGGTGTGAGGACAACATGCACCGCGTTGTCTTCGCCGAGAGCGGCCGATAGTTGTGATGAGGTCCAGATATCGATCACTGAATCGGGACCTGCCAGTTTTTCCAGTTTTTCGCGGCCATTCTCCTTCGCGTCAGACGCGACAACATAGACCCCCGTGTCGCTTGCTTGCAACACTTCTTCGACCTTGGCGAAGCCCTGGATCAGAAGGCCGGCCTTGCGGGCGAGGGCGAGTGTTTCAAGTGACTGGCGCAAAAGGCCAATTTGAACGGTTTCCAAAAGATTTTTCGGCACGTTAACTGCCAGGCGTGCCGCAGTTGTAAAGCTGTTGCGCCACATGGCTTTTTTAATAATTTCACGATCTGCCTTGATCCAGAATCCTTCACCGGGAAGTTTTTCCGCGAGATCGACGACGATGTTGTTTTGCGGATCGACGACGAAGCGAAGCATTTCGGTGTGCGGAAATTCTTCGCCGGTTACGATACATCTCTCGTTACGCGCGTCATGGCGGGCAGGTTTTTTCATTTTACGGGTTTCTTCTACGACGTGAGGGGTTACGGGTGACGCAATAGAAGCAGCCTCAAGTGCGGGAGGTGTAACCCGCACAAGAGGCTTTGGTGGAACTGGTGTATTTTCAGGTGAAAGAATAAGCGGACCCTGTTTGAAGGCAAACAGGCCCAGTGACGTTGGCGAGACTACGCCAACGGCAGGGTGGTAGTAGAATTCGGGCCGGATTGGCGCCATGCTTCTCTTCCCGCTTTCATTTTACGCGCTAGCAGCTGATTTACCATCAGCGGCAGCGTTGTCTTCGTCCGTGAACCAGTGTTCGCGGGCTTTCATAATCAGTGCATTCGCCTGATCTTCGTTCATGGAAGCTTTTCCAAGAATTTCGACCAGTTCGTCGCCGGCAAGGTCGGCCAGATCATCAAGCGATTTCACGCCGGCTTCGCCAAGTTTCATCACCTGATCCTGATCGAGACCTTCGAAGGACAGCAGATCTTCCTGAAGACCGAGATCTTTCTGTTTCTTCGCAAATTCCGCGGCTTTATTGGCAAGGAAGTTCTTCGCGCGCATTTGAAGTTCGGCGGCGAGATCTTCGTTGAAGCCTTCGATGCGGCCCAGTTCGTCAAGGCTCTCATCGGCGAGTTCTTCGATTTTGTTAAAGCCTTCAGCGATAAGGAGGCGGGCGATAACATCGTCGATATCAAGCGCGTTGATGAACAGGCTTGAGCGTGTGTTGAATTCTTCGGTGCGGCGTTTGGATTCTTCTTCTTCCGTCAGGATGTCGATGTACCAGCCGGTCAGGATCGAAGCCAGACGGACGTTTTGTCCGCGGCGACCGATCGCGAGGGAGAGCTGTTCGTCAGGAACGACAACGTCCATGCGGCGTTTTTCTTCATCGAGAACGACTTTGGCGACTTCGGCAGGCGCGAGCGCGTTGACGATAAAGGTCGCGATATCCGGCGACCATGGAATGATATCGATTTTCTCGCCTTGCAGTTCGCCGACAACGGCCTGAACGCGGGAGCCGCGCATACCGACGCAAGCGCCGACAGGATCGATCGAGTTGTCGCGGGAGTAAACGGCGATTTTCGCGCGTGAACCCGGATCGCGGGCGACGGCTTTGACTTCGATCACGCCGTCGTAGATTTCAGGCACTTCCTGTGCGAACAGTTTAGCCATGAATTCGCCGCGTGTACGTGACAAAAACACTTGAGGACCGCGAACTTCGCGGCGTACGTCGTAGATATAGGCGCGCACGCGGTCGCCGTTTTTCAGGTGTTCGCGCGGGATCGTGTCGTCGCGGCGCAGGATCGCTTCGCCACGGCCAAGATCGATCGTCGCGTTGCCGTATTCGACGCGTTTGATAACGCCCGATACGATTTCGCCTGTGCGGTCCTTGAATTCGTTGAATTGCTTCTCACGCTCCGCTTCGCGGATGTTCTGCATGATGACCTGTTTCGCAGTCTGGGCTGCAACGCGGCCGTAATCGAAAGCAGGCAGCAGGTCGATCAGAACGTCACCAACGGCTGCGTCTTTTTTGCCCATTTTGTGAGCTTGCTCGACAGTGATCTGGGCCACTTCGTTTTCAATCTGGTCCGGCTCGACGATCGTGCGGTAAAGCTTCAGCTGTGTTTCGCCGGTTTTGCGGTCGATGTGACAGCGAATGTCGTGTTCATGGCCGTATTTTGAGCGGCCGGCCTTTTGAATGGCTTGCTCGATAGCTTGAATGACAAGCTCTTTCTCAATGTTTTTCTCGCGGGCGACAGTATCTGCCACTTGCAGGATTTCAACGCGGTTCATAGTTCCTCACTTTCAAAGTCTTTAGCGAAATCGTCTTCTGAATTTTTTACAGGTTTTTTAGTCTTGTTAGGTTTGTTGATGTTTTTCTTCTGGCCCTTCGGCTTGCCGTTGACGAGTTCGTCAGTCAGCACGAGTTTTGCCTTGGAAACATCATCATAATCAATCTTGAGTTCGCCTTTTTCCGTCTGCAGGAAAATAACATTATTTTCAAAATTTGTCAGCTTGCCGCGATAGCGTTTTTGTCCCTGTTCGTCAGGAATTTCCGTTTCAACGGCGATATCGAGATTCTTGTGTTTGATAAAATCCGCGGGCTTCAGCAGGGGACGGTCAACACCGGGCGAGCTGACTTCGAGCTGGTAGGCGCTCGGGATCGGGTCTTCCACGTCGAGGATCGCAGACACCGCACGGCTGACAGCGGTGCAGCCGTTCAGGTCTATTTTGCCGGTGGCCGGGTCTTCAGCGAAAATCTGCAGGGTTTGCAGTTTCTGGCTGCCGATCAGGCGCACCTGGACGAGCGCGAACCCGAGGTCTTTGACGACCGGGTCGATTATCTGCTCAATCTTGCGTTCCAGAGGTGTCTGTTTCATTAATCTCAAGTATTCAGGTAACAAAAAAGGCGGGCCTCTTTTCGAGCCCACCCTGGGTTTAATCCAGTAATGTATGGAGATATATAGGGTTTTCCTTGGCTTTATGCAAGGGAAAACGTCATTCCCTGCATTTTCGTATTTTTTCTTAAAAAACGAAAATGATAAGGGAATCCAGTATATTATGTGCGGCCTCTGGCCGCTCGTTATCCTGCGGGATCCCCGATCTGCGCTCCTCCTGCTGTCGCAGGATCGCTTGTCGGGGATGACGTTTATCGACGTTTAAATAGTAAATAACTTTGCCTGCGCCCGGCGATCTTGCCCTTGTTCTCATAGCGAGTCGGTTCCCACCCTTCGGGCGGAGTATAAACATCATCTTTATTAATAAATTCAAAGGCCGGGTGATTTTGGGTGTGGTCTGACATCCATTCGGATAATTCAGCGACATCCGTGGTTTCCAGCAATGTCGCGCCCGGCTTTAGAACGCGGGCAAAAACTTCGAGATTTTCCGGGATGATCATCCGGCGGTGATGGTGGCGGACTTTCGGCCACGGATCAGGGTTCAGAACATAGAGAAAATCAACCGAGGCATCGGGGAGGGAGTTGAGGACGATCAGCGCGTCGTCCATCCAGACGCGCGTATTGTCGTGAGGTTCATCCTTGATGCTTTTCAGGAAAGCGGCCATGCCGTCGCGGAAAATTTCTGCCCCGATGAAATGATCGTCCGGATATTGTTCCATCTTGTGTTTCAGATGCTCGCCATTGCCAAAGCCGATTTCTACATGCAGCGTTTTAACGGGTGCGCCAAAGATATCGGCAGGCTTGAGCGTTTTATCCTGTTTGAGAATGTCTCTTGGGATCGCGAGGGTTGGATAAAGATTTTCCATGACCTCGGCACGGCTCACGCTCAGAGGTTTTCCTCTGCGGCGGCCATAGACAAGGCGTTTAGGTGTTTTATTCTCTATCATTTTTCGTCATCCCGGCGAAGGCCGGGATCTTTAATTTCAAGGCCAGAAAGATTCCGGCCTTCGCCGGAATGACGTATAATATTTATCAGCGATTAGCCAAGAATTTTTTTCAAAGGCTCGACGAGATCGAGTTTTTCCCAAGAAAAGCCGCCATCCGCGTCAGGCTCGCGCCCGAAATGGCCGTAGGCGGCGGTGCGTTCATAGATAGGCTTGTTCAGCTTCAGATGTTCGCGGATGCCGCGCGGAGACAGGTTGATGAGTTGCTGGATAGCGTCCGCAATTTTTGTTTCCGGCAGAGAGCCTGTTTCCATCGTGTTGACGTAGAAGGAAATCGGTTTCGACACGCCGATCGCGTAGGAGAGCTGGATAAGGCAGCGTTCGGCATAGCCTGCAGCGACGATGTTTTTCGCAATATAGCGCGCGGCGTAAGCGGCGGAGCGATCGACTTTCGTCGGGTCCTTGCCGGAAAATGCGCCGCCGCCATGCGGGGACGAACCGCCGTAGGTATCGACGATAATCTTGCGTCCGGTGAGACCTGAATCTCCGACAGGGCCGCCGATGACGAAACGTCCGGTCGGGTTCACATAGAATTCAGAGTCTTCGCACATCCAGCCTTTAGGCAGGACATTCTCGACTTCCTTGCGTACGAGTTCGCGAATATCCGATTGTTGCGCGCTCTCGACATGCTGTGTCGAGACGACGACGGATTTCGCGCGGACAGGCTTGTTGTCTTTATATTCCAGCGTTACCTGTGATTTCGCATCTGGCAGGAGATCTTTGAACTTGCCCGAGTGGCGGCCTTCGGCAAGGGCGCGCAAAATGGCGTGGGAATAGTAAATCGGGGCCGGCATAAAATTCGGTGTTTCCGTGCAGGCGTAACCGAACATAATTCCCTGGTCGCCGGCACCTTCATCTTTGTCATTCGTAGAATCTACGCCGACTGCGATATCTGCGGATTGAGCATGAAGCTTGCAATCAATCTCAACTGTTTTCCAGTTGAATCCTTCCTGTTCGTAGCCGATTTTCTTGATCGCGTTGCGGGTGATCTCTTTGATCTTGTCGTGGTCGAGATTGGCGCTCGATCGGATCTCGCCGATAATGCCGACATAGTCGGTTGTTACAACTGTTTCAACGGCGGTGCGCGAGACGGGATCAATGGCGAGAAAAGCGTCGACGATGGCATCCGAGATACGGTCGCATACTTTGTCGGGGTGGCCTTCGGATACTGATTCACTGGTGAAAATAAAGTCTTTTAGAGCGGCGTTCTTCATGGACATGGCACTTTCTAACCCAAAGAGATGATCTTACTAGAGTTATAGGTAACAATGTTGCATGGCAAGAGGGTGAAAAATAAGACTCTTAGGAAGAGTGCATGCTCTTCATCATCTCGATGACGGTTTTGCGCTTTTTCTTGTCGTCTATATTATAGTAGGTGCGGATAAGAGCCGCGGTTTCAGCCTTATCCATATGATTATCCTGCACAAAGGATTCCTGTTCCTGATCTGACATGCCGGGCGTTTTTTTAACCCCGTCATCTTCGAAGAACAGCGTGACCGGCGTTTTGAGGATGCTTGCGATATGGTAAAGGCGGCTTGCGTAGATTTTGTTCTGTCCGGATTCGTATTTCTGAACCTGCTGGAAAGAAATCCCGAGCTCTTTGGCCAATGTGTCCTGTGTCATGCCGAGAAGGTTTCTGCGGAAGCGAATTCGCTTTCCAATCAGAATATCTATCTGATCAATGTGCTCGATTTTCTGTGTGGACATATTACTCATGGCAGGGTTGATTTTGCATACACTTGCATGGAAATCAAAGCAAATATTGCCCGATTATCCTTGGATTACATCCCTTTGGTCAGTTATTTCCGGCGTTTGCGCAAAATGCAGGGGATAAGAGTCGGTGCGAGCAGAAGGATCAGCAAAACAAATAATAGCTTATCCTTATGGAGTGAATAGAAAGTTCGCGCCGAGACAGGGTTCGGCAGGAATTCTTCCTGCACGTCATCGGTGAAAAGCGGGCTTTGCGACACGATGCGCCCGACCGGATCGATCAGCGCGGAGATTCCCGTATTGGTTGATCTGACGAGTGGAATACCTTCTTCGATGGCGCGGAATTGAGTCTGCGCCAGATGCTGATGCGGTCCTGGCGATATGCCGTACCATGCGTCATTGGTGACGTTGACCAGCCATTTCGGCGGGTTGGCGGGATCGGTGACTTCGCCGGCAAAGATCACTTCGTAACAGATCAGCGGGCCGAAAGGCGGCAGACCCTCAAACTGTGACCAGGTGGCCGGACCTTTGCCGCCGCGGAAGCCCGAGAATTTTGCGACCGGGCCGATCGGGATATATTTCTGGAACGGGATATATTCGCCGAACGGCACCAGATGGAATTTATCGAACCAGCTGACGATTTTTCCTTGCTTGTTCATGGCGGCAAGAGAGTTGAAATAGCGCGGTTCTCCATCGGGACCCGTTTCGTGACGGAGAGCTCCTGAAAGCAGGTAGGTCTTCTCGGGATATGCGTTAAGCGCAACACGCAACGCATTCATTGCTTCAGGGCTGGTGAAAACTTCCGGCATGAGTGCTGTTTCAGGCAGCACGATGGCGCGCGCTTTGGCTGCTTTCCTGTTTGGTGATGCTTCCGGGTGCATCAAATGAATGGTTTTGTAGAAATTTTCCGCCATCAGGTCGGGATTCCATTTATCGCCCTGCGGAATATTCGGTGTGACGATCTGGACGATCACATCCTTGTTATAATCGGTTGGATTTTGCGCGAGGCGGGAATAGCCCCAGCCAATATTGATGGCCAGTAATAAAACTGTCGAAACACCGAGAATGATTTTTGTTCTATGTGTGGCATCACCGCGCCACAGAAAAGCTGGTAGTGTCATGATAAATATAGTGATCAGGTTGAGCAGGTGCACGCCGCCAATGGAGGCAATCTGTGTCATTGGTAAAAATCCGGTCCAGGTCATGCCGAATAAATTCCACGGAAATCCAGTGAACATATGACCGCGGCCCCATTCCCAGAAAGTGAGCATGGCGACGAAAAACAGGAAGGCGGGAAGTGTGCGGCCTTTTGCGAATTGCTGGGACAGTCCTGCCGCCATGATCGGAAAGAATGATAAGAGTGCCTGCAGGCCAAATACGGCGAGGGGCAGGGCCCAGAGATAAGGATTGCCGCTCACGAGCAATGCATTGCCGACCCACCATAGTCCTGCCACGAAATAGCCGAAGCCGAACAGGAAACCAGACAGGTATGAATGCCAGGTCTTGTCGTTTTCGGTGAGCAACAGCCAGAAGCCGGAAAGCCCTATAAGAAGGACAGGCCAGAATTCATAAGGTTGCATTGCAAATGAAGAAATCACGCCCAGCGCCAGAATGGCAAGTTGGCGCATCCAGTTTTTTTGAAAAATTTTATTCATTATTTGGGATCAAGCGATGTGATTTTCTGATCTTCAGGTTTCGGCCTGCGGATGCGTACTTTGCTGACGCGGCGTGGATCGGCTTCCAGAATTTCGAAACTCAAAGAGCTTTCGGCGTGGGAAATAACTTCACCGCGCCCGGGTACGCGGGAGGCCAGTGAGAACAGGAATCCGCCGAGTGTGTTGATTTCTTCACGTTGATCGTCGTCGAGAATGGTACCGAATTGTTTCTCAAATTCCTCGATTGGCAGGCGGCCATCAGTGATAATCCCGTCATCCTTTATGACGACGGCATCAAGTTCCTTGCCTTCATGTTCGTCATGGATTTCACCCATAATGCTTTCGATCAGGTCTCCGATGGTCACAAGGCCGTCAATGCCGCCATATTCGTCTACGACGAAGGCGAGATGCTTTTTATTCTCGCGCATTAAAAGGATCAAATCGATCACCGGCAGGGCCGGCGAGATGATCGGGGCTTCGCGGATCAGTTCGGTAATCACAATCGGTTTATTCTGAACCATCTTCGCGAGCACGTCTTTGACATGGATTGTACCCAGTATATCGTCCATGGTTTCGCGGTAGACCGGAATACGGCTGAATTGTTTTTCACTGAGCAATGAGAGCAGCTCGAGCGATGAGGTTTCAACATCAATGGCCACGATATCCGCGCGCGGGATCATTACGTCGCTGACCGTCATATCGCGCAGATTTAAAATATTCGTGAGGAGGGTGCGTTCTTCGGAAGACTGGGTTTCTTCAGTTTCCTGTCCGGACAATTCTTCGATATATTCTTCCAAAGCGTCGCGCAGGTCGTCGTCCTGAGTCTCTTTTTTGGATAAAAGGGATTTGATCCAGGTTTTCAGGTCAGGCTTGGCTGGTGCGGCGGTATTGGGAGAGTCTGTGTCGGTCATTTATGTTGATTTAGCAGAAAATCAGGTTTCCGCGTAGGGGTTTTTAATACCCATTTTCTTCAAAATCCGGATTTCCAGCCCTTCCATAATCTCGGCTTCCTCGTCGTTCATATGATCGTAACCGCATATATGCAGGAAGCCGTGGATCAGAAGA
>JBEHYB010000052.1:0-17357 GCA_048498395.1 Pseudomonadota bacterium | reverse complement strand
CATCTTAGTGCCGCCATAGACGACGGCATGGCAGTATTTGTATTTATGCCCGTCGGCAGGTTTCTGCTTTGTCTGGTTTTTCCAAAGGGAGGGTGTATTGGTCTCTGACGGCATAGGAATACTTTCCTTTACATCTGTTGAGCACTCCTATACATTATACACGAAGATGCTGAATTCCGGATTAAACCGGTTAACGGCTTTTGGCGCGCCCGCATTTTTCCCGCAAAACGGGAAAAAAAGTGAAAATGGCGCCAAAACTGCCGAACGAACTAATAGAACAGGCTAAGCTTGACTTTTCATATTTCAATCAGTTAAGCACTGTCTATGAAAATTGACAGCGGGAATACAAAAGAGGAAATGCTGGCCGAGGCCGGTCGGCGGATGCATGCCGCGCTCGATGCCGAAGAGTTCCAGTTGATCTTCAACCTCGAGGCTCACCAGAGCGAGATGCTGCGCAAGCTGGCCGATATGTGGCTGAACGGCAAGACGGCGGATGGAGGGTTGCTCAACTACCTGATCGTCTCCGCACCCGGTACCGGCAAGACGCGCATGATGCTCGCCATCGCTTATGCGCTCAACACCAAAACCCTGTTCAAGGCCCCCACCCGCGCGGCCATCGACCGTATCGTCGAGGAGGTCGGGAAGATCGGTCTTGCAGACAACCAGATCGGCCAATACCACGCGGACTCGAAAGACTATAACCAACTCTATACGCTGATCACCAATGTCTCGCAGGTGTTGGGGTTTGCGCGCCGCGAAATCATTCCCGATGCGTTCGGGCTGATCTTCTCCGATGAAGCGCATCACCAGTTATCGGAAGGCCAGATCGATATCAACAAGCACTTCTCGAACGCCATCCATGTCGGTTTCACCGCGACACCGACTTACAGCGCCGAGAAGACATTACGCGATCACTGGCTCGTCGCCGCCGAGCTTCCTTATCCGGAAGCGCTTGCCCGCAAGGCGGCGGCACCCATCGACAACTACATCTTCTTCACCAAGGGCAGCGATATCAGTAATGTCAAAACGCAGAACGGCGCAACCGGCAGGGACTTTAATCTGAAGAAGATGGAAGAAGCCCTCGATAAGCCCGAGCGTTACCAGCAACTGGCCGAGATGATCGATCACTGGGTCAACAAGAAGACCGGCCGCAAGATGACTGACGATCCTTCGATGATCTTCTGCAGCACGATCAACGAAGCCGAACGGGTTGCCGCTTACCTGAATGTCTATTTCGAGGACCGCTTCCCTGAGAGCAACCTCACCTCTTTCGCGGTCACATCGCACAGCGACAACACCAAAGACGAGAACAAGGCCAACGACATCGCCTTCCGTGCTCATCAGCACAAGATCCTGATCGCCGTCTCGGCCCTTGCCGAGAGTTACGACTGGGACAAGATTACGACGATCGCCAACTGGAATCCGACGATCTCGACATTGTTCGGGACTCAGCGCGGTTGCCGCGCCGGGCGACTGGACCGCGAGAACGTGAACAAGCATGCCGCCGTCATCGATATTTTCGACCGCGACAAGACCGTGCGCGCGCTCACTTTCTATCAATGCGTCTATGGCGACTCTTACTTCAAATTCGCCGACATCCCGGACAGCCTCAAATACAGCCTTTACATGAACGCCATCAAGGCCGTCTGGAAAGAGCAGGACGAGCAGAATATCGGCCCGAAAGTCGTCTCGGTCGACGAGATGATCACCGAACACGCCGCCAAGGCCGCCGCCGAAGAGAAGAAGCGTATCCGCGATCTCGAGATCCAACAGGAGGAATTACGCCAGGAGCAATTGCGCAGCGCCATCGAGGGGCAGCGCAAGGTGATTATCGACGATCCGATCTTCCCTTTCATCCGCGAGCGCATGTACGAGAAAGGCTTCCTGACGGTTCGTAAACTTTACGAAGTCGCAGCGCAGTATTTCGCTCAGAACAAACACAGCTACAACTTCCTTGAACTGGTGCCTGGCGAGAAGAACCGCGACCTGTCCTATTCGCGACTGATTTTCGTTTTGTCCAAGGACCTGCACGGCCTCGGCCAGCTTTACACGAAGAAGCATGTATACCCGGAACTTCTGATGATCAGCCAGTTCCTCGATATCGACCTGAACGCGCGTTTCAGCGATAACCCGCATGACCGCAAGAACTGGCGCGCCACCAACGATGCGGCAGAAGCATCCGTGGCCCCTGCCGAAGAAAAGGAGCGTTACGAACGCGAGGCTGAGAAATCGAAGATCATGGCGGATATCGAGATCGCCGAAAAACATACCTTCAAAGACAACCCTATCCTGCCCGGTCTCAAGGCCGAACTCGATAAACTCGGCCTTCATAATTTCACGGATATCTTCCGCGCTGCGCAGATGGAGTTCGGCAAGAAGCATCTGAGCCCGCGCGACATGGCCTATACGTTGACAGGTCGCAACGGCGTGCTGAACAGCAAGCGCGGCTGGAAGAAACTCTTCCATCTGACACCGGAAGCCGTGGCGCTTTGCCTGCTCGTCCAGAAACAACCGGGCACACTCTTCGCCGAACAACAATATTTCGACCTGCTGCAGACGTATATCGAGAGGGACAAGCGGGCCATCGAAACAGGCGAGCTGAAATATTACATGATGTTCGAAAACGCCGACGGCAGCGTGGCGGATTGCATGTCAGCTGAAGGAGACTCTTCGCTCGTTATCCACAATACGCATCAGCCTAGAACCTATACTCGCTACGAAAACGCGCCAATCGCCGAAAAAGGCAAACTTGATAAACAACAGGAGCCTATTGTAGCAGAAGATCCGCCGCGCTGGATGAGAATGCTGCGCTGGCGCGAAAAGATGGCGGCCCCGAAAACCGAAAATATCGAATTCGAAGACCTGATCATCAATTACGAAGATGAAACCGGCGACAACGCTTCGGACTATCTGATCAATCTGCAAAGAAAGGTAGGCCTGCCGAAGAATTTCGGGTTGCGCGGCAACTATAACCGCCTGGATGCGCCGAAAACCAGGATATTGTTCGATTTGCTGATCCCGGAAGTGCGAGAGAGTATGTGCCTGAAAGGTATCGTCTCGGTTCGTGAAATCTATGCCTATGCGCCGCTCGCCTATGGCCACGTGGATTACCACAAAATGCTCCTGCTATGTCTCGAGCGAAACCGTTCGACGGTCATCTACAACCCGGAGACTTTCAAAACTGAAATCAGAATTCTGAAAGATATTCTCGGCATCGACCTGAGCAAACGTTATAAACCCGGCGAGGTAATGTTTGACCGCGTCGAATGTCCAGATGAGTCTCTTACGATCGACAAGGATCTTGCAGAGCGCGGGAATTTTAAGGCGGAGCTGGACAGTTTTTATACAGGCGACGACAACAACAGGATTTTTGACCGCATTCAATGCTTCCCGCCGATCGAAGGCGGCCCAATCGACGCTGTCCTGCCGAAAATCAGAGAGAAGATGACGAAGCTCGGGCTGGAGAGTTTTGAAGATCTTTTCGCCCTGACCACGATGGAATGTCCGCTCAAGGAGATGGACCCGGAAGAATTCTTTGAACTGATCACCGGCTTCAGATCCATTATCGACCTTACACTGCAATGGGACGAGTCGATGCTCGGCGCGCTTTCGAACGAGGCAGTTGCCCTATGCTGTCTGTTCGATATGAACCCGGTCGAATTATTCGCGGAAGAACAATATCTTGAACTGGCGGAGCGCATGAACTCATACAATCTAAAAGTTGCGCGCGTCCTGCATTCCAGAAATGGCGAACAGGAACTGGATATCAACGAGTGGCGGGCAACGGGATTATGCCTGACCGATAAATTCGACCCGCGCCGCCACCTGCCCTTCGAAGGTGTCCAGCACCCGCCTGTCTGGCTGACAAGTTCGCTGGAGCATGTCAGGGAAAAGACATACGCAGAAATGGCCGCTATGGGTGCCTTCAAAGCTTCCCATAAATAGCAGTTTAGTATCGCGATATTGAGGGAACTCCGTAAAATGGGGCGGCCGACGGGGCTTGAACCCGCGACCACTCGGACCACAACCGAGGGCTCTACCGCTGAGCTACGGCCGCCACAAATTTTACAGGGGCTATATATCTGAAAAACGGGGGTTTTTGTCCAGCGAAAAATGACAGAAATGCTATGGACGGCTTTTGTTGCACATGCTAAAAATATTCAATTCCAGTATATCTGGTCTGCAAAATGCGCATAGGTGCGCTGCGTCAACTTTCTAGGGAGTCCTTCAATAATGTCATCTACCAACGTGCCAAAATTCAAAAATGCCGGCGAATTCATCAAATATCTCAAGGAAAACGACTTTCAGTATGTCGATTTCATCTTTGCGGATATTCGCGGCAAACAGCAACATTGCGACATGCACGTCTCGGTCGTTGATGAAGACATGATCAATGTCGGCGCATTTTTCGATGGCTCGTCCATCTCGGGCTGGAAAGCGATTAACGAGTCCGACATGATCCTGAAGCCGGATTTGAGCAAAGTGGTGATCGATCCCTTCTCCGCCCAGCCGAAAGTCAAAATTTTCTGTGACGTTATCGAGCCTTCGACGAACGATAATTACACACGCTGCCCGCGCTCGATCGCGAAAAAAGCCGAAGCCCATATCAAGACAATCGGCCTTGCGGACACCGCTTTCTTCGGTCCTGAAGCTGAATTCTTTGTATTCGACGATGTGAAATACGCGGTCAAAATGAACAAGGTTTCATTCGAGATCGACAGCAGCGAATCCCCGCACAATACGGACAAAGTGATTGAAGGTGGTAACCTTGCGCACCGCCCGCGCGTGAAAGGCGGATATTTCCCCGATACACCGCTCGACACCGGAACAGATCTGCGCGCGGAGATGCTGACGGTCCTTGCGAATATGGGCGTGCCGGTCGAGAAACATCACCATGAAGTGGCTCCGGCCCAGCACGAGCTCGGCGTTAAATTTGCGACACTGATTGAATCGGCCGACAACATGATCCTCTATAAATACGCGGTTCATAACGTCGCTGCCGCCTACGGCAAGACTGCGACCTTTATGCCAAAACCTCTCTTCGGCGATAACGGTTCAGGCATGCACGTGCACCAGTCGCTGTGGAAAGACGGCAAGCCGCTTTTCGCGGGTGAAGGTTACGCCGGATTGTCTGAGACCTGCCTTTATTACATCGGCGGCATCATCAAACATGCGCAGGCCTTGAACGCGATCACCAACCCAACCACCAACAGCTACAAGCGCCTGGTACCGGGTTATGAAGCACCGGTTCTTCTCGCCTATTCATCGAGAAACCGTTCGGCTTCCTGCCGCATTCCGTATTCGATCTCGCCAAAAGGCAAACGCATCGAAGTGCGTTTCCCGGATCCGACGGCAAACCCTTATCTCGCCTTCTCCGCGATGCTGATGGCGGGTCTTGACGGTATCAAGAACAAGATTCATCCGGGTGCCGCGATGGATATGAACCTCTATGATCTGTCGCCGACAGAGCTGATGAAAGTGCCGAATGTCTGCGGCTCGCTGCGTCAGGCCTTGAACGCGCTCGCAAGCGATCACGCTTTCCTTCTCGAAGGCGGCGTGTTCACGGCGGACTTTATCGAGAGCTATATCGAACTGCGCATGGAAGAAGTTCTCGCCTACGAGACCATGCCGCACCCGATCGAATACGACATGTATTACTCTTCATAAGAATTCGAAAAACCCCGCTTTTGGCGGGGTTTTTATGAATGATGATTGATTATTGTTTAACCGGCGAAAGCGTCGCAATGACATTCCTGAACGCCTGAACGTTGCGCGCCCAGGTCAGGTAATTATCGGTACGCCCGACCGTCAACAGGCGAACAAGATAGATACGGCCCGGCGTTTCGAAGAGACCGATCCAGTATTCAGAGTCTGCGAGTTTTGATTTTGTGTTATTGAGCTTATAAGCTTCGATACGGCTGAACGTGATGCCGTCATTATGCGCCCAGTCAGTGACCGGCTCAATCAGATCACCCAGCACCAGCCCCTTAGCTGTCATCTGGTTTTTCAGCAACTGAACTTCCTGCTGCATATTGGTATCCTGGCTCTTCGCGACGACCGAAATATCGACCCGCCCGTCCATCAGAAGGTTCTCGGGATTGAAATGGCTGTTCTTGATCTTCTGCGGAATACCGCCCTTCAGATTGGTGATAGACGCATTCATCCGTTCGATGGACGTGACCGGAGCCGCGGTTAAAATCCAGGATTTTGGATAGTTAAACTTCGCAATATCGACGAAAGAATAAGTATCTGTCGGCTCGACTTCGGTGGCGTCATTATTTTCTATGTAGAAAGTCGACATCGATCTTTTGGCCATGCCGCTTTCGGTGGGCCACAGCTCGATTGGCACGTCATACTCGGCGAGAATAATATGAGAACCAGATATCTGGGCAACAGCGCGCACGACGCTTTGTGTTCCGTTCTCGACCATCATGTACTGGGCCTGAACCTTCTTGTCGGAGTTAATCTCCAGTCCCTGAAGATTGTAGTTGTTGATCAGCATGTAATTGAGGAACCAGTCTTTCGCAGTCACGTCGAAAGGCAGGTCGTTGGCGCGCAGGCGGAAGGAACTGCGCAGGTCGAGATTAGGCGGTCCGAGATAGATGCTGACATCGCCGAGGATCTGCTTGCTCAGATCGCCCTGCTCGTTCTTGCTGCTGTCAAGTTTCTGCCAGTCCTTGCCAAGCCGGATCTGGTAGGCCAGAAACTGATTGCCGAGCGGGGTTTCCTGGATGAATTTGGTCTTAGCCTCGAAATCTTCTTTGCTGATTTTAACCTCGCGGTTCAGCTTTGGCACATGTTCAAAAGTCTTGATCGTCTCAGCATCCTCGGCGTGAACCTGTGCGGCAAAACAAAAGCCGAAAACGGCCAAAAGCAATAAAAACTTTTTCATGCTATTTCACTTCATTCTTTCTGATGGGCTGTTTTTGAAATTTCCTGCGGGCTACGGTCGTTTCCTATGGAAACGTAAGTATAAATTCCGTCCGTAACATGCGCGATCTCGCCGGTCTTTTTTCTTTTGACCCATGCTTCAATTTTGATGGCGATCGAGGTTTTGCCGACATGTTTCACATCGGCAAAGAAAGAGACTTCATCTCCTATGAAAACCGGCTGGTGAAAGGACATCGCCTCGACCCCGACGGTGACGATTCGATTCCTGACATAGGCATAGGCGCAGACACCGCCGGCCAGGTCCATCTGGGCCAGAAGCCAGCCGCCGAAGATATCCCCACCTGGATTCGCATCCGAATAGGTGGTGGTGGTCCTTATAACGGGATGACGGTCTTTAAAAGGGACGGTTTCGGTTGTCATGACTTTCGAACTATGCTCAAATTCGCGGCAATTCACATTATAGCCAAAAACAGACGAAAAAATGAGTGATTTATTCTCAGGTGCCAAAAAGAAATCCCAGGACAGCTATACCGCGTCCGACATCGAAGTCCTTGAAGGGCTTGAGCCCGTTCGCCGCCGCCCCGGCATGTATATCGGCGGCACCGACGAAAACGCCATGCAGCACCTTATCAACGAAATCCTCGACAACTCGATGGACGAAGCCGTTGCGGGTCATGCGACCAGAATTGAAATCCAGCTGAAAGCCGGAAATATCGTCACCATCTCGGATAACGGGCGCGGCATCCCTATCGACCCTCACCCGAAATACCCGAAGAAATCCGCGCTCGAAGTTATTCTGACAATGCTTCACTCGGGCGGTAAATTCTCGGACAAGGCCTACCAGACTTCCGGCGGTCTGCACGGTGTCGGTATTTCGGTCGTCAATGCGCTTTCTGACGAGATGTGGGTTGAAGTCGCCCGCGACAATACGCTCTACAAGCAAACCTATTCGCGCGGACATGTCACATCCAAGATTCAAAATCTCGGCCCGGTGAAAAACCGCCGCGGCACGCTCGTCTATTTTCACCCGGACAAGGAAATTTTCGGCGATATCACATTCGATCCGATCAAGATTCACAATCTTGCGCGCTCCAAAGCCTATCTCTATCGCGGCGTTGAGATTGCATGGACCTGCGATCCGGAACTGATCCATGGCAATTCGAAAATCCCGGCTTCAACCGTATTCAAATTCCCGAAAGGGTTGATGGATTACCTGAATTCTGAAGTCGAAGGCAAACCTACTTTCACGCCACAGCCTTTTTACGCGCAGGCCGAACTGCCGGACGGCAAAGGCCGCGTTGAATGCGCCGTGTCGTGGCTCGCCGAGGAAGACGGATTTATCAGTTCCTATTGTAACACGATCCCGACCCCGCAAGGCGGAACGCATGAAGCAGGTCTGCGTTCGATGTTATCCAAGGGCCTGAAAGGTTATGCCGATCTTATCAATAACAAGAAAGCCGGCCAGATTACGGCTGACGATATTCTCGACGGCGCGGCGGTGATGCTGTCGGTCTTTATCCGCGACCCGCAATTCCAGGGCCAGACCAAAGACAAGCTCGTCACGACCGAAGCAACACGCTGGGTTGAAAACTCGCTTCGCGATTATTTCGATCACTGGCTGACGAATGACCCTGCACGTTCCAAAGCATTGCTCGAGGCGATCATCGATCGCGCCGAATACCGCAAGCGCGCCAAGGAAGACAAGGAAATGTCGCGCAAGACCCCGACGCGCAAACTGCGCCTCCCGGGCAAGCTTGCCGATTGCAGCCGTAACGCTGCCGCAGGCACCGAAATCTTTATCGTCGAGGGTGACTCGGCCGGAGGTTCTGCCAAACAGGCGCGCCACCGCGAAACGCAGGCCATTCTTCCCCTGCGCGGAAAAATCCTCAACGTCGTCTCCGCCACACGCGACAAGATCCGCGACAATCTTGAAATTCAGGACCTGATCATGGCCCTTGGCTGCGGTTCCGGCGCGTCGTTCAACCTGAACAATCTGCGTTACGAACGCGTCATCATCATGACCGATGCCGATGTCGACGGCGCGCATATCTGTTCCCTGCTGATGACATTCTTCTATACACAGATGCGGGGCATGGTGGCCAAGGGGCATCTCTATCTTGCCCAGCCGCCCCTCTATCGCCTGACCTCGGGCAATACGAGCGTTTACGCGATGGACGATGCCGAGAAAGAGAAACTTTTGAAATCTACCTTCAAGGGAAAATCAAAAGTTGATATCAGCCGCTTTAAAGGTCTTGGTGAAATGCCAGCGAAACAGCTGAAAGAGACGACGATGGACCCATCGACCCGTACCCTGATCCGTGTCTCGCTGGAACAGGCGGAAAAAGCAGCTGAACTAGTCGCTTCGCAGGTCGATATCGACGATCTGGTCGAACGCCTGATGGGTAAAAACGCCGAAGCGCGGTTTGACTTTATCCAGCAGAACGCCACATTTGTTCAAGATATCGATATCTGAACGAGACCATGGCACTCAGGCACCACAAGAAGAAAATTATCGCAGGCTCTATCGTCTGCGCCGTGATCGCTTTTCTTGCGATGCTGCCGCTTGCCCTGAAACCAGCGATTGAACTCGCCATTCACAGCAATGGATTCCCGCAGGCAAAAGTCGGCAGTATTCGCTTTCTGCCGTCTGGCATCCTGATCGAGAATATATTCCTCGACAAGGACGGCTTCAGCACCGTCGATAATATCCAGATCACCGGGCCATGGCGTGACCTCATCATCGACCATAAAGCCGACCGGGTTTCAGTGAAGGCAATTGAATTGAACGGCGAAGTCGATGCCGGCAACCATATAACAATTGCCGGCTGGGACGGAAAATTCAACACTCCGGCTCCCGGCGGTGAAAAAGTCGAACTGCCTTTCAATTCATTCAATCTTGACGGTATGACCGTCGATCTTGAAACGCCCGTCGGTGGATTGCGTACACAAGCGAAAGCTATTCTTGAGAAAAACAAAACAGGAGGCCAGACACTCAACGCCTCAATCTGGGCCAGCCAGAAAATATTCTCGACGACGATCAATCTGAACGCGACGAGAGACGCACAAGGAACAGTGTCCGGCAAAGCCGATATCCAGGACACGAGCGTAGATATCACACCGGTATCACTATCACGCCTCTCTGGCTGGGTTGAGTTTAAATCGATGGGCGCGCTGTCAGCTGCGGGTCAGATCATGGTTGGCGGTGTTAAATACAAGGACAAGGCCTTTGAAGATTCCAATATTACCTTCGACACGACGCAGGATACTCCCGCTTTATTCAAAACAAAAATGTCCGGCACGTCCCTGCTCGTGAATGCGCAGTGGATGGAGAAGCCGGAAAGAAAAATTTCCGCGACCGTTTCCTCTTCAAATCTGGGTGAATTCGCAGCACTTGCCAACGTGAAAAACGACCTGCTCACGGCTTCGGGACCGGTTGAGATTGGCATTGGAATGAATATTGGTGACGGATTTCACCCCGACAACATCGCCAGCATTACCACCAATAATATAAAATTTGCCGGGGGAAACATCTCTGCATTACCGTTTAAATGGGATATGGGCAGTACCAAGAACAGCCTGACGGTCAAACTCGATAAGCTCCAACTCGCGGCGCTCGCAGGCAAGAATTCGGATTCCATCAAGACGACAGGCAGCATCAGCGGGACGATCCCCGTGCGCGTCGAGAAGGACGATGTCTATATAGATAACGCTGTCCTGACCAGCGACCAGCCGGGATCGATTAAATACGCGCCGGATAAAATGCCTGCGTCATTGCAGGGTGATGACAGTCGTATCGCCACCGTCCGGCAGGCCTTGAGCAATTATAATTATGACACAATGCAGATTATGCTGGACGGCCCCCTGAACGGTAATCTGAAAACCAATTTAAGTGCCAAAGGTAAATCCCCGGCCTTTGAAAACCGCACGGTCAATCTAAATCTAAACCTTGAAGGGGCCTTAACCTCTGCCCTGACGCAGGCATTGCAACCCGGGGCCATGAGCGATAAGCTCCAGAAGCAACTCACAGAAGGTGTTAAATGAAAAATATAGCCGTAATTTTATTGGCCTTCGCGCTGATGACCGCCTGTACGCCGACCGTCAAGCTTGAAGCACCGGATAAACCGATTGAAATTAATATGAATGTAAAAATTCAGCAGGAAGTACGCGTGAAAGTCGAACGCGATCTCGATAAGGAAATCACTTCTAATCCAGACCTCTTTGGCGTGAAGAAATAGAAAAGGAATTTAAGATGAAAAAATTACTCGCTCTCGCTCTCGCATTCGGAACGATCGCCCTCGCCATGCCAACAGCCGCACACGCGCTTGATCTTGCTTCCGCCAAACAACAGGGTCTTGTCGGCGAAAAATCAGACGGGCTGATCGGCGCGGTTTCCGGCGGCAACGCGGAAGTCCAGAAACTTGTATCAGAAACGAATGCAGGTCGCATGGCTGTCTACAAAGATACGGCCGCCAAGCAAGGTATTCCTGTCGGACAGGTGCAAAGCATCGCCGCACAAAAACTGATCGGCATGACAGGCCCCGGCGGCTATGTCATGACCAATGGTTCATGGGTTAAGAAGTAATTTTTAAGGGTAATCGCAGCTGTCGAACGTAACTTTTACGAAGGATTTTTCACCTTCTGAAAGCGTGAAACGATATTCACGACCGCCGGCAATCATTGAATACTGAATTGGCAGGACGGCAGTTTTCTTATCGATCTGCCCTTCCGTAGATTTGAAAGCAACGGTCACTGGCTGGCTCGCGTCAAACCACGCCTGCGGCTCGCCCGCCTGATTACGCGTCGACGCGCCGATACCGGAAATTACAACTGCGCCTTCGCCGAAGGAAGCCGAGCTGTCAGGACCTGTATAGGCAGGTGTCTTCACCATGAAGCGTTTGCTGGCCGGGTCCGTGCAATTGCGCGGCGGACGCGCGGAGCGGATAACGAAAGCCAGACGTTCTGCCGACATACCATCCTTGATTTGTTTCTTCACAAGCTCAATGACATCGCGCATCGGGCCCTCTTCGGGAAGGTCCTGCTGGTATTGCGTTTGCAACTGATCAAAACGTGAAGTAGCCGTCTGCGTTTCAGCGCGAAGTTTTGTAAGCTCATCCTGAAGTGCATTGATCTGTGTTCTGCTTTCTTCAGTTTCGTTTTTCAGGCTATTGATCTGAAAGGCAGCATGCTGACGGCCCAGCCAGAAACAGATAACGGCCAGTGAGACGAAAATAACGACACTCGCAATAATCTTGTTATTGCGGCGGCGGTCGCGCTCCAGATAACGGCGACGGGGATTATAGCGGCCAAACGTCATTGCGAAGTTCCAAATTCACCAAGGTTTTTCAAACCGACACGAACAGTGACTTCAGTAGCACTATCTCCCGTCGATTCATAAGTAAAATTACGCGAAGCGGTAGTCGAGATTGTATAGCACTGACCAAGATATTCAATTGTCAGGCCAGCCGAGCGCAACCCCTCTGTTTCACCAAGGTCATACCGCGCGGACGCATCGGCAACCCATTCGTCCGTAAAGCGGTAACCTATACCTCCATATAACTGCTCCCTGCTCTCCGTCAAGTCGGTTCCTTCGAGCGACTGGGCATAGAAGTACGAGGAAGTCAGCGTCAGGCGGTCAAACAATGTTGCATTCGCATCGAGCTCGTGGCGTTCCGATTGAAGATCGTCCGACGACAGTTCGAATTTGTAATTGAGATTGAACATATCGGCATAAGCCAGCACGACTTCACCGACATAATCGGATGTCTGGGTATCAAGGCCTGAGCCGGCGGGGAATGGGTTGTCGTCCTGCGTCAGGCGGTAACTCTGGCCGAGGAATATCTCGCCCTTGCTGCCGTCAGCTGAATGAAGTCCGGTTCTTACCCCATATGTCACATGACTGTTGTCTTCGACACGGTCCAGACCGGGAAAACGGTCAGGCTCGAAAAGATTATTTGAATCGATCTGCACGTCCTGGGAATCTTCATTTGGAATATCGGAATCGTTCTCGACGCTTGTCGAAGCCGTGATGGACACCATCGGCTCTATAACCGCCTGCACATCGCCAAACGTATTGACGAGAGGATAGCTCGTGACGTTGGTGATGACAGGGTAAAATCTGGTCGAGGTGGCATCACCGTCGCCGGAACCCGGAAGATCGTCATCTCGTGTCGGCACCGCGTAAATATCGCCGCGAACGTTCGCGGAAATCGTGTTGACCACGCCGATATCGAGAATGTCCTTACGTTCCCAGCCGGCCTGCGTCGACGCGCGATAAACGTCCTGACCGTTGCCTTTGCGCGTAAGACCAAGCGCCGACATATCGAGACTCCAGCGCCCGCCCAAGGTTTCGCCCGGGTCGCCGAGGAATGAAGCATCGATTTCAGGCAGGATATTCGGCTGGTCGGCGGCGCGGTCGCTGACCCTGATATCCTGGAAAGCCATGGCGCGCGCGACGGCGTAATTGCGATCGTCGAAGCGTTCAAGATAAAGCTCGTTCTCAAGAACATCTTCTGACGTGATATCGTACTGGCGCAGATACTGATCATCCGACGCAACCGCCGCCCGGAAGCCTGCGCGGTATTTGTCGTCTATATCCCAAAGCCCCTTGCCGAACAGATGCCCGCGCAATTCGTCATCGACATGCTCGTAAACGCCGTTCGAGCTTTCGGTCCTGTCGGAATAAGTCGTACTGCCCGACAGTTTGATCTCCGCATTGTCAAAACGCTTGCGGTATTCGCCGGTCGCCATCGGTGCCTGCTCAAGGAACGTCCGCACGCCGATCGTCGCGTCCTGTGTGGGATCGATCGCCCAGTAATAGCGCGGCGTGACGGAGAAGCCGAGATCGCTGCTGAGTGAAAATTCAGGTGTCAGGAAACCGCTTTTCTGCTTGATCGTGCCGTCGGCATGCGAGAAATACGGCACATAGGCAACCGGCACGCCCTCGACTTCAAATGTGGCGTTTTTATAGGTGATGGAGTGATCTTCGGTGTCGTGAATGACCTTGTCGGCCCGGATCTGCCAGACAGGCGGTTTGCTCGGATCGGTCTTACAAGGTTCACACGGCGTGTATGTCGCGTTATCCATGATAGTGCGCTGACCATCAACGCGATGGCCTTCGTCAGCTGTAAATCTTGAGCCATCTGCAAGAACGCTGCGCAATTTTTTAACGTAACCGTTCTTCATACCCTGTTCGAGTTGAGCTTTCTCGACGAAATGGACATCGCCATTCTGCTCGAGCAGCGCGACATTTCCTTCGGCGACGACTTCTTCCGTTTTCAGGTTGTAGACGACGCGATCGGCTTTGACGATACGACCATCCTGGACAATCTCCACATTTCCGGTCGCCGTGACCAACTGGCCCGTATCATCGTATTCAACGGAGGTTGCCTCGAAATCAACCGGCGGATCTTCCCCGGGCGGCGGCGCGGCGGCATAACTCATGCCGATCGTATAAAAAGCCACCCCGGAAAGCAGGCTGACGAGCGCCAGGTGAACCAGTCTCTTTTTATTTGCCAGTTGGGATATGACCATAAGGAAAAAGGAGGGAAAATCAGGAAGTTAATAGACTATTATTTGTCGTCTAAACTGCAGGGGAAGTCAAGATTCCGTCAATTTATTTGCGTTGAAGAAACGCCGGTATCTCGCTGTCATGGAAGCCTGTCGGGTCTTCATTCGCCATCGGAGACGGCGTTCTTTCACCCTTATGCGCCGGTTTTTCGCCGCGCGGATGATTCTTTTGAACCGGTTTCTTAGGTTTATCCTCTACCGGATTGTTTCGGCTGGATGATTCGCGTTTGTATTCTTCGGTCACGATCGGCTTGCCGATACGTTTCTGGATCGCGTCGACGAATTTGTCATCGTCCTCGGCCCAAAGCGTCCAGGCTCGGCCGGATTGACCGGCACGTCCCGTCCTGCCGATGCGGTGGACATAATCATCCGGATTGATAGGCACGTCGTAATTGAACACGTGGGAAACCCCCACTACGTCGAGACCGCGCGCCGCAACGTCCGAACAGACGAGAAATACGATCTTGTTGTCCTTGAAGTCCTGCAGGGTTTTCGTGCGAACGGACTGCACCATATCGCCATGCAAAGCTGCGGCAGAGAACCCTTTATCCTTAAGCCACTTGCCGAGCATATCGACATCGCGCTTGCGGTTGCAGAACACGAAAGCGTTTTTAACATTTTCATGTTCGATGAGATTGCGCAGGGCTTCGCGCTTTCTGTCGGACGAAACTTTGAGCAGGCGATGATCGATCGTCTCCGCGGTCGTCGCCGGTTTGGCAACAGATACAATCTTCGGATTGCTCTGGAATTTTTCCGTCAGCTTCTGAATTTCAGGCGGCATCGTCGCCGAGAACAATAGCGTCTGGCGCGTCGGCGGCAGGCGGCTGATGATTTTCTCGATATCGGGAATGAAACCCATATCAAGCATGCGGTCGGCTTCATCGATAACGAGGATCTTGATATCCGTCATCAGGATCTGGCCGCGTTCAAACAAATCCAGCAGGCGGCCCGGTGTCGCGATCAGGACATCAACACCCTTTTCCAGCTGCTTTTTCTGTTCGATCATCGACTCGCCGCCGACCAGGAGGACTTTTGATAGCTTGTGGTATTTGCCGTAGATATCGAAGTTCTCGGCAACCTGCGCCGCCAGTTCGCGCGTCGGTGTCAGCACCAGCGAGCGCGGCATGCGCGATCGCGCGCGGCCTGACGCAAGGATTTCAATCATCGGCAGTGTAAAGCTCGCGGTTTTGCCGGTGCCGGTTTGCGCCAATCCAATAAGGTCGCGCATCATCAGGATATGCGGAATGGCTCCGGCCTGGATCGGCGTGGCTTCGGTATATCCGCGTTCGGAAACCGCCTTAAGCAGATCGTCACTTAATCCAAGATCGGCAAAGCTGGTCACTGGCCGTGTCCTTCGCGCGCCCGGATATCATCATGCACGGCATGAACAGGCGAAAACATGTCGAGATGAAATACGTTCTTGTGTACGACCGTATAGATAAGAAGATTGGTAATGAAGAGCGCCGTGGCGACAATCATAATCTTTCCGTTGCGGTCTTTCTCCGGCGTGCATGGCGGATGGCCGCATCCGGTGTCATGACAGTCGACCTTATTGCTCATCGAATGCGCGAACCAGCCCAGGGCGAGAATCACACCGGAAAAGATAATGATGGGCACTTCGTAATGGTGGATTTTGGCATGCAGCGCCAGCATCCATGACGGGGCCATACCTATCAGCCCGATATTGGCCGCAAAGCTTAAAACTGTGAAAATGGTGGGGAGCACACAACAGAACACATGCCCCAGTTCGGACACGAGTACTGCCAAGCCAAAATGACGGCGCAAATTTTCCATTAGCCTCTATAAAATCAATTCGTGAGTGTTATAGTATAAAGCCTTAATTAATCAAGATTTTGTTTATTTCAATTGCCCGGAAAGACCCTAAAACCATGAAACTCGATCTCCAGGACAGAGTCTCGATAATTCGATTAATCGTTGCAGTTACTGCAATTATCGTCATTTTCGTCATGGGGGTCATGATTATCAACCCTTTCATACCGGCAATTTTACTATCCCTGATACTGACTCTGGCCACCTGGCCCGGTTTTATCTGGCTTGAGAGAAAGCTCAATGGCCGCACCACCCTCGCCGCGACGCTGATGAGCGTCATTTTGGGGGTTTTCTTCCTGATTCCGTTCATTTTCATCGGCGCGACGCTCGTCGACAGTTTTCGCGGCTTTGTAACGGCGGCCAGCGAGGCGTTGAAAAACCAGGCCTCCGCGCCCCCTTCCTGGGGCAGGGAACTTCCCGTCGTCGGCCCTTATGTCGATTCACTCTGGGGCGAATATGTTCACGATAAACAGAAAATCCCCGCCCTGCTCCAGCAACATTCGGGAGACATCACCCAGAAGCTTCTCGATGTCACGGGCGCGATCGGACGCGGCGTTCTCGATGTTTTGTTAAGCGTCATCATTTCCTTCTTCATGTTCCGCCACGGCGTATTGACGGCAGACCGTCTCAAGACCCTGATCGAGAATTTCGGCGGCAGCCGCGCGATACATCTTCTCAATGTGTCGAAAGGAACTTTGATCGCAGTTATCTACGGGGTTGTCGGTACGGCCGTGATCCAGGGATTCGCCGCCGTTCTCGGCTTCTGGGCAACGGGCATTCCCGGCGCGCCTTTCCTCGGCCTCCTTACTTTCATGCTCTCGCTTATTCCCGGCGGCCCGCCTTTCGTATGGGTACCTGCGACGCTTTACCTGCTGGCCGAAAATCAGACAGGCCCTGCGATCTTCCTCGGCATCTGGGGAGTGGCCGTTGGGTGGAGGCGTCGGCCTCGCCCACCCAGAAGCTGCGTTTGACCGGTTTACCGGCGGGGGTTGGCGGGTTGACCACCCCGGCGACGTGACCGGCCTTGGTGAGCACAAAGCGCTTGGACTTGGAGGCCATGTTGGCGTAGG
>JBEHYB010000051.1:0-17958 GCA_048498395.1 Pseudomonadota bacterium | reverse complement strand
CTGCAATCTGCCGGAAAAATCTTTCCAGATCTGGATCGGTTCTTTTTTCATGACCGCCACTTCGAAAGAAGGCGGGGCCTGTGTGGCGGCAGCTGCAGGTGCGCTCGCATCGGCATTGGTGATTTTATAAATCGTGCCGCCGCCGATCAGCAGGGCGATCGCCGCAACGCTTAAGAAAAGCTTCTTGTTTCCAGTGGAGTGTCCCATGTTTTCCTCTTATTCGCTTTCGCGCCAGCCTGTGTGATTTTGCGGTGCAGTATAAACTATTAAATTATTTACTGATCAGTAAGTATATCGCTTTGCACAAAAAATTGTCAAGGTTAATAAATACCGATCAGTAAATTAAAAAGTCCTTATAAATCAGTTAGATAATTAAAAATTGCCCAGAAAATCCATCTTGCCGAGCGGCACGCCGTTATGGCGCAGGATCGCGTAAGCCGTCGTCACATGGAAATAGAGGTTCGGCAGGACGAACCCGAGCAGGTAAGGCTGGCCTTTCACGTCGCGCTCCTGACCGCGGATTTTGAGGCTGACCGTTTTGTCTTCGGTATTGTCGACCTGCGCCGGTTTGATTGTCTTCAGGAAATCGATGGTCTTCGTGATGCGCTCCTGCAATTCGGAGAATGTCGTTTCAGTATCAGGAAAGCTCGGGATTTCGCTGCTGCTGATCCGTGCGGCGAAGCCTTTCGTGCCGTCGCTTGCGATCTGGATCTGGCGTGAAAGCGGCAGCATGTCCGGGGCAAGGCGCGCATTGATGAAGACGGAAGGATCGATCTTCTTTTCTTCGGCATAGGCGAGACCTTTGTCGAGTATCTGGGAAAGTATCTCAAGATGGCGGATAAAAACAGGAATAGAGGCCTGATACATTGATAAGGACATTTAATGGCTCCATAAAGATGAATAGTGAATGCAGGGAACGAAGACTTCATAAAGTATCGTTCGATTGTTCGAATATATTGAACTATTGAATTTTGTCAAGCGGGAGACTATATTTATTTTATGGTTAGATTTGTGCACCCATCCAAGGCAGACCTTGAGCTGCCTGATGTATTGGCCGCGCTTGGCGACCCGATCAGGCTGAGAATCCTAAAGACGCTTCTCGATAATGATGACTGCATGTCCTGCTGTCAGGCGGCACCCTGCCCGAAAATGGCGAAATCCACGATTTCAAATCATTTCCGGATCTTGCGCGAGGCGGGATTGATACGCACGACAAAACAGGGCGTTGAAAACCGCAGTGTCGTGCGCATCGACGACCTGAATGAAAGATTCCCCGGTCTATTGAAGACCATTATCAAGCTGACCAAAGACCTGGATTAAAGATCAGGCTTCTTTTTTCGCGAACTCGACGATCACGCCGCGCTTTTTAAAGTAGGACTGCATCATCTTGCGTCCTTCACGGTTCGGCTGTACGAGGCGGCTTGGATCGGCCACGGCGACTTTTTCATTCGCGGCTGCCAGCGCTTCTTTCAGCTGGGCGATATGCGCGTCGATATTCTCATTATTATTAAACAGGGAGGCGTAGATATTTTCCAAAACCTGATCAACTGTTAACGCACTCATCATTTCGCTCCTTTTAAAATTCAGCCATGATATAGCAGATGAGAGGAAATATAGGCAATAAGAGGATGGGGTTTCTATGAAAATATGGGTGGATGCGGATGCCTGTCCCAAACCTGTCAAGGAAATCGTCTTCCGGGTGGCAGGGCGGACGAAGATCCAGGTCACGCTGGTCGCCAACCAGTATTTACTCGTGCCTCCATCCCCTTATATCAGCTTTCTTCTTGTCGAATCCGGCTTTAACGTTGCCGATGCCCGCATTATCGAGTTGTGCGGCGAGGATGACCTGGTGGTCACGGCGGATATTCCGTTGGCTGACGGGGTCATCAAAAAAGGCGCGGTTGCGCTTAATCCGCGAGGACAGCTCTATACCTCGAATAATATTGCGCCTATTCTGTCGGCACGCAATCATGCGGAGAGCATGCGCGGGGGCCTCGTTGAAAATGTCACCGGGCCGCCGGTTTTTAACGCCAAGGATCGCGAGAACTTTGCCAATGCAATTGATAAATTTATGATGGGCAGAAAATGACAGGCACGGCTTCTATTAAACTTGACCAGAACTGGCTCGATATCGTCGGTGGCGAATTCGAAAAGCCTTACATGGCAAAACTGAAAGAATTCCTGAAACAGGAAAAAGAATCCGGCAAGATCGTCTATCCGCGCGGCTCGGAGATTTTCAATGCCCTGAACACAACGCCTCTCAAGGACATCAAGGTCGTGATCATCGGTCAGGATCCTTATCACGGCGACGGGCAGGCACACGGATTGTCTTTCTCTGTACGCGCGGGCATCGCATTGCCGCCGAGCCTCATGAATATCTACAAGGAAATCGAAGCCGAATACGGCATCAAGATGCCGCGCACCGGCGACCTGACTTCATGGGCGAAGCAGGGTGTCCTGCTTTTGAATGCGACGCTGACGGTCCGTCAGGCGACGGCGGGTTCGCACCAGAATAAAGGCTGGGAAGAATTTACGGATGCGGTCATCCGCGCGGTGAATGAAAAAGACGAGCCGGTCGTGTTTATGTTGTGGGGCTCTTACGCCCAGAAAAAAGGCGCATTTATAGATCGCAAAAAACATTTGGTATTACAGGCACCACACCCGTCGCCGCTTTCTGCGCATCGCGGTTTTTTGGGGTGCGGGCATTTCAAAAAAGCCAATGAATTTCTTGAAAAGCACGGCATGAAGCCGATTGACTGGCAACGGGTCGGCTAAGCCAGTATTTCTTTTATTACGATCTCCGCGACATCGATGCCGCAGGCATTCGAGATTTCACGCAGGCCCGTCGGGCTTGTAATATTGATCTCGATCAGGCGGTCGCCGATAATATCGATACCGGCGAAGACGATACCGCGCTCAACAAGGATCGGTCCCACTTTTTCACAGATGCTGCGTTCAACGTCATTGATGGGCCGGACATGAATATTGCCGCCGGCCGCCATATTACCGCGAATGCTGCCGGTTTTGGGTGTGCGCACCAGAACATGTTCGAAAGCCTTGCCGTTGATGACGATAACGCGAATATCGCCGTCCTGAATAGCGGGCAGGAAAGACTGGGCAATGACCGGATAATGGCCGCGCGCCGTCTGGATTTCCCAGACAACTTCGAAATTCACGTCTTCATCGGTTACCATGAATACGCCCGCACCGCCCATGGCATCGAGCGGCTTGATAATGATCTTCTTATGGCGGGTCAGAAAATCACGCAGGATTTTAATATCGCTGGTGATAACCGTTGGCGGACATAATTCGGAGAAATGGGTAGCAAAAAGTTTTTCATTCAATGCCACAAGTGCGGCCGGGTTGTTCAAAACTCTCGCGCCGTTGCGCGCGGCATGTTCGAGCATATAGCAGGCATGAATGAAACGCTTGTCGACGGGAGGGTCCTTGCGCATCAGCACGACATCGAAATCGGTAAGGGGGCGGGTTTCCGTGTTGCCGAGTTTGCACCAGTTCTGGCTGTAATCATGGGAATCGCCACTCGGATGGATTTGCCTTGTCACGGCTTTTGCAGAATCGCCCTCGACAAACAGATCGTCGATCCCCATATAAAAGATACGGGCTCCCATTTTATGGGCGGCCTGTATCATGGCGACCGTGCTGTCTTTTTTCGGCTTGATGCTGTCTAAAGAGTCCATCACGATAGCGATATCTTTTGCTTGGTTATTTATCGGGGACATCTGTTTAACTTTCTTTCAGGGGCTGTCTAAAGCATGCTGACATATAATGATCTTGTCAATGACATGGCGAGCGGATGCAAGCCGCGCGACAGGTTCCGTATCGGGATCGAGCATGAACAATTTGTATTCAATTCGGCAACTGGCAAGTCTTTACCTTATGACGGTGCGCCGGGGATAAAACAAATCCTTGAAACCTTTAAATCCGATTACGGCTGGAGCGATCCCGGCAAAACCCCGTTAATAGAGTTGAGCCGCGACGGCGCGCATATCACGCTTGAACCTGGCGGCCAGATCGAGCTTTCCGGTTCGCCGTGCAAAACCCTGAAAGATGTGAAGAGTGAGGCTGAGAGATTTTATAAAGAATTGAATGCGATCGGGGAAAAGCTTGGTTTTTGCGTTCTGGCAAAGGGGTTCCATCCTGAATGGCGGCGCGACGAGATCCACTGGATGCCAAAAGAGCGTTATAAAATTATGGGGCCGTATATGGCTTCGAAAAGTGCGCATGGTGTCGATATGATGATCCGCACCTGTGGCGCGCAGATCAATCTCGATTATGCGTCCGAAGCCGATATGGTGATGAAATACCGTGTTGCGCTGGGGCTGCAGCCTGCCGTGACGGCGTTGATGGCCAATTCGTCAATGGTTGAGGGCAAGGATTCCGGTTATAAAAGTTTCCGTTCCTTTATCTGGACGGAAACCGACCCTGACCGTTGCGGCGTACCTGAATTTGTTTTCGAAGACGGAATGAGTTTTGCGCGTTACGTCGATTACGCGCTTGATGTGCCGATGTATTTCATCATGCGCGGCGGCCACCATATCAACGTAGCGGGGCAGTCTTTCCGCGCGTTTATGAAGGGTGAGCTGAAGGGACATGAGGGAGATTTTCCTGACATCAATGACTGGCACGATCATTTAACAACATTATTTCCCGAAGTTCGTTTGAAAAACTATCTTGAGTTCCGCGGGCCGGATTCAGCGCCGTCCGAATATATCTATGCCATGTCGGCATTTTGGGCGGGTATCTTTTATAACGACAAGGCATTGGATAAAGCGGCGGAATTGATTGCGCGATTAACGCCTGACGATCATGTACGAATCAGGAATGAAGTGCCGAAAGCGGGTCTGGAGACCATCGTGTCACCAGGAAGAACGTTGCGCGATCTGGCGAAAGAGGCGATTGAAGTCGCGGCGGCGGGGCTACAGAATTTCGAGCCGAGCGCGGTATCCGATCTGGAAATTTTCAGGCCTGCCTAAATCAGCGCGGACGGAATTTTCAATAAGTTATGTACTTCATTTTCATTGAAGCTTCCGGGGCGCATGAAACGGGTTTTCTTGCCGGCGACGAATTCGCTGACCGGCTCGAGCCTTGTGCGCGTGGCGAGAATGCCGACCGGTGCGTTGATCACGTTGGCGGCGGCGTAGAGGGCCTGGGTAATCCTGAATTCGATTTCCGTCAAAGCGTCGATATCGTGCTTGTCGAACTGGCGCGTGCGATAGCATTCGATGACGCGCGCGAATTCGGCTTCCTGATTCCGGTGTTCGACTTCTTCGGCAAGCTCGGGCCATAATTTGCGCAAGGCATCGCCGAAGCTGAAAGTCTTGCCGGCTTTCTGGCCGCTGACCATTTCATAGCTCAGTTTTTCAACTTCCAGAAAGTAATGCTCGAGAAAAGCGAGCGTTGCCTCGTCGTCCGGCTCGCCGTTCAACTGAAACTGATTCACAAGCCTGTCGATCTGCTTCGGATTCGGCCTGATCTTGCCGGTCAGCAGCGGCCAGGCGATATCGAAATCCGCCATCGGTACGGCATTGATTGTCACGCGCGCGCCATCGCGGTGCATTTTATGGGCGCGATAGAGATGATGGAGCGGCTCGCCGTATTTCTGCGGGTTTTCCTTGGCGCGACTTGAATCGTGAACCGCCTGCATGGCTTCGACGAGGCCGAGAACCGAGAAAACCGGCAGGCAGGCATGCGCCGTCAATCGTTCGCCGGAAATGGCGCGGCCCTGCAGGGCTTTCGGGTCCTTGCCTTTCGCCTCGATAGGTTTGATGCCGGGGCCCGCCAGTTTTTCGCCGCGTTTGGCCGGGCGCGAACTGACATTCCCGGCTTTCATGGCAAGCCACGGTGCATGAATCAATAGCGTATCGATAGCATTGCTGGTCTTGGTGTATTTATCAAAAGCCTGCCCGGCGGTTTTCGCATAGAGCCACGCATCGGCCTCGGCATATTGCTTATTGATGGTCTTGGGGAAGTGCGGCACCGGCATTTCGCCGCGCACGCCTGCTTTGGTATAAAGATTTTGCGAAACGAAAGCTTCCAGCGAGCCAAGCGCGACCTTGCCGGGACAGAACAGGATTGTCAGCTGTTCACCCTGAATAGTGAGCGTCGAGGGGCCGCAATCCGTCACGCGTGCATCAGCCGCCGCACGCCCGTGCAGGGCGGCAATTTCAGTCACGCGTCCGCCGCCGCGCTGAAGCGCATGGCCGCCGCCGTTCTTGATGGAGATTTTTACATCCTCAAGTTCGGGATATTTTTTGCTCATCTGGTCGGCGATGCGGAAAATATCGACGGCGGCTTCATACTGCCAGTATTCGGCTTCGCCGCGTCCGTCCTGACGCGTGGTATCGCTTTTCGCAATCATGGTCAGGAGGCGCTTGCGACTCGCGACATGCTTGCGAAACATGTCGTTCTCAAGCAGGTGTTCAAGCGTGTTGCCGAGATTCATCAGATCCTGCACGGATTCGGAGAGGATCGTCACATCGATCCGGCTGCCTTCCTCGGCGACTTTATTGCCGGTGACTTTGAGAAGGAGCAGCGCAGCGAGGGCGTGCGCGGTATGGGTCGTTTCGGCGATGATCAGCTTGTCGCACATATCGGGGTTTCTGCCGATAATCTGCAGCCGGCCGAAAATTCGTGCCGCCGGCTCGTCTTTTGCCTCCAGAAATTGGCCGACCGAAATACCCGCGAATTTTTTGAGAAGCGTTTCGTCCTTCAACCATTCCGCCAGCCTGAGCGCGGTATGGTCGAGATCTGCGGCTTCGAACTCCTGCATCGTGCCTTCACCGGCGAGCGCGCCGAGGCGATTGACGGTATCGAGTATCTCGATCGCGTTATGGCGGATGTCGATCGTCGCAAAGCCGGTGCCGAAACATTTGACCAGATAGGCGAGATCGAAAAGCCGTTGTTTTGCAAGTGCATTCCTGTCATCGACGCGCAGGGCGAGAGTTTCCAGTCGCAGGACCAGATCGTCGCGTGTGTAAGAGAGGCTTTTGATTTGTGTTTTTATTTCCTGAAGGTCGGAGGCATAGGTCTGGTCTGAAACCGTTTCCAGCGTTGAAAGATAACGTGCCGCGATCGTCGTACGGTGAAGATTGATGCCTTCTCCCAGTACGGCGGCCGTCAGGTTTTCATTGCCGTCGCCATCACCAAGCGTCCAGACGCAGGGCACGATCAGCGGCTTCCGGATCGTCACGCCTTCGATGTCATAGCCGTGTTCGCGCAAGGAGGATTCAAAAAGACGTTTATGCGGTAATGCCATGTCATAGAGGACATGCAGCGTGGCGATGATTTCTCTCGCTTCATCGATCGGGGTTTTTTGCGGACCAACGATCGGCGTTTCATAGACGACCTGCAGGGCGCGATCCAGATCGTCGGTTGCGGCTTCGGGATCGGCGATGATTCTGGCGAGGTCGATCTGGGCTTCCGTATAGGCGACCGTCGTCGGATTGGTCGGGTGGCCGGTCAGGCTGAACCAGGCGACGGCATTCTCGTCGATGAAATTCTGGAGCTGGGCGGCGGTTACGCCTTCTTCACGGAAGCGTCTTAGAACATAATCGAACGAACCGGCCGTCGTTGCCTTTATTTTATTATGGGCCTGAACGACTTCCGTGGTGCCCATCGTTCGCGACAGCCGGGCGAGATGGTTGATCTTCGCGTCATTGCTGGCGAGACGGTATCTCTGGTCATTATCGAGGCTTTCCCAGAATTCCGCATAGTCGCGCATGCGGCGGTTTCTGATGCGGCGTATATTTTTATCGGGATCCTGGCTGGCCTGGAGAATATATTTCCTATCCAGCAGGTTCGCGGCTTCCGGATCGTTGCGCCTGATGACGTTCTTGAAATTATTGAGAAGGCGGGTTTCGATCTCGCGGATATAAGTCGACGAATGTGTGCTGTGATCGATCTTTTTCATACGTTCAATATATAAGGCCGGCACACAGCAGGGCAAGCACGAGCAGGCCGACAGCGATACGGTACCAGCCGAAAGGAATAAAACCGCGGCGGCCGATGAAATCGATCAGGCGGTTCACGACTATAAGGCCGGAGATGAAGGCTGTGATCAAACCCGTGGCGAGTAATCCGATATCGTCCGGCGAGAGCAGATGTATGTTTTTATAAAGATCGTAAAAGGCTGCGCCGAAAATGATCGGGATAGCGAGGAAGAATGAAAATTCGGTCGCGGCTTTTCTCTCCACCCCCAGAAACCGTGCGCCGATGATCGTGGCACCTGCGCGCGAAATTCCGGGGATAAGAGCAACGACCTGATAAAGGCCGATTCCAAGGGCAGTCTTCAGGGAAATCGCTTCTATGCTCTGCGTCTTTTCTTCCGGCGCGAAGCGTTCGGCGAAAAGCAGAATCACGCCGCCGATGATAAGGCTGATGCTGACGACCCACGGCGAGAAAAGAACGGATTTTATAAAACTGTGAAGGAGAGCGCCGAAAATGACTGCGGGTACAGAAGCGATAATTATTTTGAGAGCCAGAAGCTGCTGGGTGCGATCGGACGGCAGCCCGATAACGATCTTAAAAATTTTTGTCCGGCGTGCCCAGACGACCGACAGGATCGCGCCGATCTGGATAAAGATATCGAAGACCCCGGCATTGGCTGACGCGCGGTTTAGAAATGATTCTGCGATGATGAGATGTCCGGTGGAGGAAACGGGAATGAACTCGGTCAATCCCTCGACGATACCTAAGATGCCTGCGTCAAAAAATTTTTTTATGGCCATGTTGTGGTCAGCTCTTTTCAGAAACAGATATCAAGAAGCGTTTGTCGCAAGATAATACTATTTCGCGCGCTATGCTCATAGCCAATAAAGGAGATTTACTGAAATAAAATGCCGGGCGGCAAGGAATTTAAGACTGGAATTTAGGGGCTGCGGCGGGTGACATGGCAGGTGACACTTCAGCCGTTTTGAATAATGGATTATCGACAAGCAGCGAGCTGTTTCCGGAAGCAATCACAAGATCACCGGGCCCCTTATTGGTTGGCGCGCCGCTGATGGATTCAAGGCCTTTAGCCGGTGTAAAATTAAAAGTCCTTGCCATGATAAATCCGAATGCCTTTCAAGCCAGAATTACACTATCAATCTAGACGAAATATCCTAACGAGGACTTAACATCGCCACTTATAAAAAAATAATAATCTGGAAATGATAACCATTTTTTAAAGCAATTACTCTATTTTTACAGGTGGAACCCGAAGTCTATAAAAAATCGGGAATGTGAAGTCAGGTACATATAGTAGGGGTAAATCGTATGCTAGTTACGAACGGCAAGGGTCATATTCAGGATTCAACAGGCGATTCCAGCCCTGATAATCCGGCAAACAATCCAGAAAATAATATATGCACGCTCGAGCGCCCTTTTGGCGGCGAGACGGTCATCGTCTATCTGGATGCCGATACGCAATACGATCTGAAATTCGATCTTGCGAGCGCAAAAAGCGTGACGGAAGAAAATGGCGCGCTTGTCTGTACCTTTGACGATAATTCCAAAATAATTTTTGAAAACGCGGTCAGCGCGAATTTCCCCAAATCCGATACGCATGAAGTGCATCTGGCAGGACAGGATACTTTCCTCAATTCCATGGACATGATCGACAAACTGATCGCCATGATGCAGGTGCTGGAAAAGCAGATCGCCGAAGGCGACGAGGTCAAGCTGCACCAGGTTAAATATGCTGCTGTGGTTAATGAGCTGACACTCAATCTTGCCAATCTTGAACCGTCCGACGGCAAGGTGCTCGATGACGGTACGACGGAGAAATCCGGCAAGCATGCGGCCAAGCATGAAGATGCCGGCACGCAGAATACGCTTTCTGCTCAGGATGTTCAGGATATGGCCGCGCAGGCGCTTGATAAAATCGCACCGGCTGCCGGTGGCGGCGGAGGCGGCGGTTCGTCGCATTCGGGTTTTGGATTCCAGAGCGCTGCCCAGCCAGTGTCGTTGCAGACGTTATCGGCAATCGGCCCGATCGGCGAGACAGAACTTCACTATCATGCGGAATTCCGCAAACCTTACGGTGTCGGTGCCAAGGAAGATACGCCGCAACCGCCATCAGTACCGGATGATAATCCGATTGTCGTCCAGCCTGATGCAAAAACACTTGATGAAACAAACCTTGGCCCCTTGTCGGTCAAAGGCCATATCGATGCCGATTACGGGCGCGATGGTCCGGGCGCGATAGCGCCGGACGGCACCTATTCCGTCAGTGGCTCCGTGAGCGCTGCGGGACTGACATCCGACGGTGTTGCCGTCACCGTTTTAAAAACCGCGACCGGTTATGAAGGTTTTGCCAATAATGTCCCGGTCTTTACGCTGACGATCGATGCGGCGACAGGCGATTATACCTATACGCAGTTAAAACCTTTCGACCATGCCGATGCCGCCAATCCGAACGATGTGATCATGCTGAATTTCGGCGTGACCGCGACGGACGCGGATGGCGATCAGGCGGGTACATTCATTACGATCAATGTGCTCGACGATGCACCGATCGCGCATAATGATGTGAACCAGTTCGATTCAGATATCGGCGTGGCAACGGGTAACGTCGTCTCCGGCCTGCATGGTGGGACGGGTGCCGCCGATACGCTGAGTAAGGATAATGACAATACGGTCACCAAGATTTCTTTCGGCAATACGACGATCACTGTGCCGGCAGTCGGTGAGGCAACAATCAATGGCGATCACGGCCAGCTGAAAATCTCGGCGGACGGGTCCTATACTTATACACCTTTCACGACTTCGACACCGTCAGCTCCGAAAGAGTTTATCGCAGGGCCAGCATTTCCGCATCTGGATGAAGGACATGCGCTCGATGCCAACGCGCAAAAAGCGCTCGGTGTCGCCGCCGGCAATCTCGATATTCATGATGGCGATGTCGTCTCGGTTAATTACGTATCGGAAGGGGCCGGTTACAACAACACGCTTGGCGCGTTCCGTGTAGGTGCGGACGGTACGCTGCAATCCGTTTCGGTCATGATCGAAAACGGAAACGATGTCGGATCGACCGATACATTCCAGTACAGTGCGGGTGCCGGCGACGCGCATATCGGGTTCTTCCTTGTGGCGGACGGTTATTCGACGAATAACGCCTATGCGGGAATCGATTTCAGCAAAGGCGAGCTGAGTTTCGTCTATGATAACGGCCTCGCGACAGAGCGCACGGCCAATATCTCGGATAACGGATCTCATGTAAGCCTCGTCTACACCTATAACGGCGTTGAAACGGTTATTCAGGGCCCGATTTATTTTACGACCGATCGCGGTAGCACGGATAACCTGAACCCTGATGGCTCGGTACGCACGATTTCCGGATTGAGCGACAGCTCCGACAACACCGCCCTGCGCATAGGGTTTGAAGATCTGCCAGATCTCGGCGACCGCGATTATCAGGACGTTATTTTCGATGTCCGCATTCAGAATCCGGGAACGGTCAGCACTGGTACCGACCAGTTCGTCTATACGCTGACCGACGGTGATGGCGATACAAGCGTCGCGACGCTCGATCTGACATCACTGCCGGGTATTCATGTCGACCTGACGGTCAACAATAATGCCGATGCTGCCTATATCAAGGAAGATTCGCAGGCCGTGGTTCCGGTTTCCGCCGTAACTACCGGCGGCGACGGCAACGAAGTTATGACGTTAAAGGTGACAGGCGTGAATTCCACATGGAATGTCACCGCGCCGGGCTGGGTCAATAACGGCAACGGCACTTATACGCTGACACTGGCCGCAGGTCAGACCACATATAACGGTAATTTCACCTTCAAACCGCCGGCCAACAGCGATGTTGATATGACGGGGCTGCATTTTACCGCGAGCGTTTATAATCCTGATAATGGCGTGACCAAAACGGACGCGCAGGATTTCGCCGTCTATGTCGACGCTGTCGTCGATACGCCGGTACTGACGGTTCCCGAGACTGTGCAGCAGGCATGGTATTTCGACCATCAATATTATTCGACACCTCTGGCGATTGCGTCGCACGTCACCGATACGGACGGTTCGGAAGTCGTGACCAAAATCGTTATCAAACTCGATAACCCGTTCACCCATCCGGGTGGCCAGTATGAGACGCTCGACGATATGGGCATCAAATTGAACAAGGGCACCGAGACATCGCCGGGTGTCTGGGAAATTACAGTCAATAACGGCGATACGACGGCGGCGCTCAAGGGCCTCTCGCTGATCGTGCCGGGCACGATGAATTACTGGGATATTCACCAGCAGGACGGGCTTGTGCATAATGGCAATATCACCGTTATCTCTTATGTCAGCGAGGCGCATCTGGGCGGACAGGAATGGGTGCCGACCGATAACGATACGACGGTCATCAAAAACATAGCGCTTTCATTCGTGATTACGCCGCTGGTACTCGATCTTGACGGCGATGGTGTCAATCTTGTGAATATCGAGCACGGCGTTATGTTCGATATGAACAATAACGGCACGCTGGATCAGACTTCATGGGTCGGAAGCCATGACGGGTTGCTGGCATTCGACGCGAACCACGATGGATTGATCAACAATCAGTCGGAATTATTCGGCGACAGCGCGACGGCCAAAGACGGTTTCGCAAATCTTGCGCAATATGACGACAATCATGACGGCAGGATTGATGCGAGCGACAAGATTTTCAACGATCTGGTCGTCTGGCGCGATCTCAATCAGGACGGCATCAGCCAGGCCGGCGAGAAATCGTCGCTGGCGGATTTCAATATCGTCGCGATCAATGTCAATTCGGTGGAAGTCAATCTCGCGCAGGGCGACAGTATCATCATGCATGAGTCGAGCTTTGTTTATGGCGACGGCAGCACGGGTAAAATCGTCGATGCCGGTTTCAATGTCCGCGAAGGTGACAGCCTGCATGACGGTGCCCAGATCCATGGAACGGATGGAAAAGATTCGATCTATGGCACATATGGCGATGATATTATTTTCGGCGGCGGTGATAGCGATATACTGACAGGCGGTGCGGGGGCGGATAAATTCCTCTTTGATGCGATCGATAAAGGTATCGATGTCATTAAAGACTTCAGCGCCGACGAAGGTGACGTTCTGGATTTCTCAAGCTTTTTCCAGGGACAGGATTCCGCGCAGCAGGCGATCAACAACTTTATCTTCACACGCGATGTTGACGGCGGTACGGTTGTTTCGATCGACGTGCATGGGTCGGGTAATGCCGCCAATGCGGTCGATGTCGTCGCCCTTCAGGGCGTGCATGACATGAATGTCCAGGACCTTGTCCAGAATGGCAATATCCACGTCATGTAAAATCCACGGCGACCGGATCTCAAAAAAGGCCCTGATTGCAGGGCCTTTTTTATTTTAATATTTCCTAATATTGAGCGTTTTGGATAACTCCCGCAAATAGTTTGACATAAGCGAAATATCTGGTGTTAGCTGCTTTGTTTATTGCGTAAAGGATCGCGAACGTGCCGCAGAATAAAAAATTCTCCCTGACAGCTACACAGGTTTCACTCAATCAGACAGCGCTCAGATGGCCGCAGAATATGGCCAACCATTATGCGGGGATCGATATCGCCGTCGATGTGGGCAGCGATCTTGTCTTGATGCCGGAACTAAGCGCCACCGGTTATGAAGTGAATGACGATTTCCAGCGCACCGACAATAATCTCATTTATGCTTTCCTGATGAATGTCGCCACCTATGCGCAGGCGAGAAACCCGAATCTGATCGTCTCGGTCGGCCATCCATGGCGGCTGCAGATGCGCGAGCTGTTCAACAATGTCGCGGCAAGCCCGAGCCTGATCAAGCATTCTCTTTATGACCGTTTGAGTAAGCCATTCAACGTCCAGACATTGATCGGTAATGGCCGCATTCTTGGTATGACTGCCAAGGCCAATCTGTATAACGATGGGCGCGGTTATGAAGGAAGATATTTTAATGAGAATGATATCGATGCGGTCGAATGGCTTTGTAAAATGAATAATATTGAATGCACTTATGGTACATTCAATATTCATTTGCGGAAAGGCGATGATACAGAAGTTCCGTTCGGTCGGCCGATTATCCATGTCACGGACGGCGAGCATGATTTCCTGATTGGCCAGCCAATCTGTGAAGAGAAATGGGTCGCCTCGCGCTATGACGGTGCGCCATATAACGATTCCCGCTACGATAAATTCAATATCATTCCGTCGATCGAGCGTTATCTGGGCAGTCATGAAGGGCTCGTGCTGGCAATCGCGAATGCGAGCCCGCCGTCGCGCGAGAAACAAACGAAGCATATCCATCTTAATAATCTGGCCTCTCGCTATGCGGATGTCGTATTCGATACGGACGGTCTGGGTAACAGCGGTTCGACCTTCGCCCAGTTTGGTCATAAACTGATCGCGCAGGACGGTGAATTGCTGGCCGCCGGGACGCGGATGAATTTCGGACAATTATCCACGATGACTTCGACGGTGCAGATAAATTCCGCACCGCTCGAATCCCAATTCAAGGCTCATGGAATCCTGCACCATGAATTTTCGGACAAGAACGCGCCAGTGAACGTAAGTCTTGCCTGGAACAGCGCCGACGGCAAAGCCAAATGGGACGATCCGGCCAATCCGGATTTGTGGAAAGAAGAATCCATCCGTAATCTTGCGCTGTGGATGTTCGACTATATGCGCAAAGCGTGGATCAACGGGATCATGGAAGCGGTCAGCGGCGGACAGGACTCGTCTTTTAACTGCGCGATGGTCTATGCGATGGTTAATCTGGCGATGGATGATCTGGGCGTTGAGGGCTTCTGCGAACAGATGAGTCATCTGCAGTATAAAGATAAAATTCTCGAAGCCTATAAGACCGGCGGCAAGGAAGCGGCTGTCGAAGCCTGTATGGATAAAATGCTGATGGGTGTTTATATGGGGACGAACAACAGTTCCTATGAAACATGGTACGCCGCGAAAAGCCTGTTTGAAGGCGGCGAGCGCGAAGACGGCAGTAAATTCAAGGGTATCGGTGGCCGGTTTGTCGAGCGCAATGTTCAGGATCTTTTGAATTTTTATGCTTATGTCTTCGCCGTAGAAGATACGACGGAAGTGCCGGACGATATCAAACTGGAAATGCAGCGTGATATTTCTGAATTCCTCAATGCCTCGCCGTATAAAAATACGCCGGAAGAAATGGTGGAAAAGGAAAACGAACTGCGTAAGAAATATCCGCAGATCGATCGCCTGATTTCAGCGGCCATTCCAGAACACAAGCTTGCCTATGAGAATATCCAGGCGCGCGGACGCTCGGTACTGATGTTTATCTTTGCGAATGTCGAGAATCTGATGGCGGTCGCCAACCCGAACCTCGATGAAGCCTATGGCGCCTATGCGACATGGCAGGGCGACCTGCATGGCGGTACGGTTAACTGGAATGCGGGTTATCACAAAGTAGACCAGTTCGCCTTGATGGAATATCTGGAAGAGCACGGTATCCAGAACGTCATGGAACGCATCGCTTCTTTGCATGCAGCCAACAAGAACCGGCCGTCAGCCGAATTGAATCCTAAGGGTGAGGATGGCAAGGTCACGCAGTTCGATGAAGAAGCTCTGCAGGCGACATTCCCGCAGAAGGCCGTTCTCGCGAGATTGCGCCATCATACGAAAGTTGAGACGGATAACGGCGAGCGCTGGATGAATGCCGGCGAAATTTACGCGCGTGCCCGTGACGATGAGCATTTCAGCAGAATGAGCGATAACAATCTGTTCAACTGCGTCGTCTATTTCTATCAACGCTGGGAAGGGCCTGCGCAGAATAAGATCCACGGTTCCGCCATCGCGCCGACATTCGGCGAGAACGTCGATCACCAGACATCCTTGCGCACACCGAACTTAAGCGGCGGCAGCCGTGATGAAATAGTCCTGCTCGGGATTGATTTGCTTTCCAAATGGGCGGCGGAAGACGGTCTTGACTGGGATACGAACCGGATGGAACTCCTGAGATCTCGCGCATGGCAGGATGAATCTTTCGTCGACAGTTTCATGAGCAAAATCAGAAACCGTGACGAGAATCTCAAGAATATGGATTATGACCTGAAAAATCTGTATGCGCAGATTAAAGAGAAGGGCTGGGACGGTATGTTTGACGCACTGCCTGCACATCATCCGTTAGCTGTGATCGCAAAATACAGAGGCATGGAACTCAACTGATGATCGGCCTGTATCATAAACAAACCCCGCGTTATCTTTCCGCGCTTCTGAGCGATTTCCAGCTTGCGGCCAAGAAGTATCCGCATAGCGAGATAACTGAACTGGCCTCGTCGCTTTTGCATGGTGCCGTAATTCTCGACCGGCTCAAGGCGATAGATTTGCCGGTTAATTTCAAATTCGGGGATCTGGTCAGGAATGCTTCGCATCCGCCGGAATTCGAACATCCGGAAATCCTGAAGGCTGCATGGGCGGATAATGTCGCGCATCCACTGGGTGAAAATGAAGCGTGGAACAAGGGTCGCCGCGCGACCGCCACCGGCCAGGTTTATGAGCTGGACGCGCAGGGCAGGCCGGTCAATCCATATATGGAGACGGGGATAAACGGCCGCGGCGTGCTCGGTGCGTTCGGCCCCAACCATGCAGTCGATAATGGCATGATCATTTTGAAAGACGACGGGCAGGGGAATAAGAAATTTTCTGTTCTGGGTATTTTGCGCAAATACGACAATAACGCGCCGGCGCTTGCGGGCGGCTTTGCAAAATATAAGGACGGCGAAACTGGCGCACTGGATCTTGATGCAATAGCGCAAAACCAGATGGAAGAATTCTTTGAAGAAGCCATTAGCGGTTCGGTTGAATTGCTGCCCGAGTTCGAAGAAAAAATCGACAAAAATCTTCAAATCGCACTTGCGCCATATGGCGATGCTTCGCACGAGATGCGCGAAGAAACAAGAACGGAAGTCATCACGGCCCTAAGAATGGAGCAGGTTCAGAAATACGATCCTGAGTTCCTGATCAGGCTCAAGGCGCATATCGCCGCCGGGCATGAATGTTTCGCAGGTCCTGTCCTCAATGATCCGCGCAATACCAATAATGCCTGGATTGAATCGCGCCTGTCATGGTCGGTGCTTGATGATGAAAGCTGGGCCCGCATTAGGGGAGATGATAAATTCGGTTATGATTTTGTCGGCGGCGACGACGCGAGCGGGATCGTTTTCCATGAATTGAATCCGGATACAATCCGCAGGGCTTATGCCAGCCATGGACCGATGATGTGTTTTCTTGCGGCTTCCTTTGCGCTCGACCGCCAGGAAAAGAAAATCGCGCTGGACAGGAATGTCGTCCGCCAGCTCCAGCAGGTCGCGGCGTTCCTGTAAGAATTAATCGTGGCTTAAGCGTTTGAACGGATGGAAAGCGCCGCTGCGCACGGCCAGCGTCGCGCTTGTCTTGTCGCTGATGCGGATATCGACGCGGTCGAAGGGATTGTCAGCGCTCGGACGGATTGTATTGCCATCAAAATCCAGTCGTAGCGGGCGTTTTCCCTTGCTGACGATGCAGTCAACCGAGAAATGTTCGTCATCCATGCCGATGATCGGATTCATACCGCGCGGTGTCGCGACACCCATGCCGGTAAAGATGATCGCGGGCTTTTTATAGTTGAGAATAGGGCCGTGATAGGAGTGGCTTAAGCCTGTTGAGCCGAGCGGCGTGGAGAAAGCCACGCCGTCTCCCATAAAGCGGATCGTCTGGGCCGCATTGTTGAAAGAGCCGCTCAAATTCATCAAGGCTGCCTGGCCGCCGTCGCGCACGATATTGACCGAGCTGTAAACATCGATCTGCGCGGTTGAGCCGTCTGCGTATGTAATTTTTACTTCGAGCGGCGAGATGGCGATTTTATCGGCCGTCTCAATCGCCTGATATAAATCTTCCGCCGCATTGTGCCGGTTGGCCGTATAGGCAGTGCGCAGCCCAAGCGCCAGGTGTGGGAAATCGACGCCTG
>JBEHYB010000050.1:0-18396 GCA_048498395.1 Pseudomonadota bacterium | reverse complement strand
TCTATCGCAAGTTCGGCATCAATTCCCGCCAGGTCCAGATGATCGGTCAGCCGCCATGTTCCACCTGATGACGCACGCTTTCTTCAAAGCATTGTTGTTCCTTGGCGCGGGTTCTGTCATTCATGCAATGTCCGATGAACAGGACATGCGCAAGATGGGAGGCATCTGGAAGAAAATTCCTGTGACCTATACATTGATGTGGATCGGATCGCTTGCGCTTGCTGGTATCATTCCGTTCGCAGGTTTTTACTCGAAAGACATGATCCTTGAATCCGCCTGGGCTTCGAACAGCGTCATCGGTCACTTCGCCTACTGGATGGGTATCGTCGCCGCGCTTCTGACGGCTTTCTATTCATGGCGCCTGATCATCATGACCTTCCACGGCAAGCCGCGCGCGGACCATCACACGATGGATCACGTGCATGAATCCCCGGCCATCATGGTTCTGCCGCTTGTAATCCTTGCGATCGGCGCTCTCTGTGCCGGTAAAGTATTCTTCCAGCCATTCGTGGGTGTTGACGAGCATGAAGCAGCACAGGCGACGGAATCGGTCGTCGGCGAAGAGCATGCGTCACTCGTGGAGGATTTCAAAGAAACCGACAAAGGTGAATTCTGGGGCAAGAGCATTTTTGTCCTGCCGCAGGATGATAACGTTGCCAAAGGCCATGAAGTTGCCTCCTGGGTTAAATACTTGCCGCTCGGCATCGGTTTCCTTGGTATCGCACTTGGCTATCTTGCTTATATGTTCTGCCCCGGCATTCCTGCCGCGATGGTCAGGATTTTCAAACCCGTCCATACGCTGTTCTACCGTAAATGGTTCTTCGATGAGATCTATGATTTCGTCTTTGTCCGCACGGCCTTCAAACTTGGTAATTTCTTCTGGACCAAGGGCGATCAGGCGACAATTGACGGTCTCGGCCCGAACGGTATCGCCGGTGTTTCAAAACGCTTTGGCGGGTTGCTCGGGAAATTCCAGAGCGGTTACGTATTCCAATATGCCTTCGTGATGATTATCGGCGTGTTCGTGGTCATGACATGGTTTGCCCTGAAGCTTAGGATTTTTAGCTGATGATTGATTTTCCTCTCCTGTCACTTCTGACGTTCCTGCCGTTATTCGGCGCATTCCTTATCATGCTCATTCGTGGGCAGGAGGAGCATGTTGCGAAGAACGCAAAATTTGCGGCCCTGATCGTGTCGACGATTACTTTCGTTTTCTCGCTGGTGCTGCTGAGGGAATTCAACCCGGCCAATGACGGGTTCCAGTTCGAGGAAAAAATCGCATGGTTTCCCTCACTCGGTATTTCCTACCGCATGGGCGTTGACGGTATCTCGCTGTTTTTTGTCGCTCTCTCGGCGTTCCTGACGCCGATCTGTATCCTTGCGAGCTGGAATTCCATCACAAGCCGCGTAAAAGAATATATGATCGCGTTTCTCGTACTTGAAACGATGATGATCGGCACATTCTGCGCACTCGATGCCATCCTGTTCTATGTCTTCTTCGAAGCGGTCCTGATCCCGATGTACATCATCATCGGTGTGTGGGGAGGTCAGCGTCGCGTTTATGCCTCGTTTAAATTCTTCCTCTACACATTGCTTGGTTCCGTCCTGATGTTGGTGGCGCTCCTTGCCATGTACGGGCAGGCACACACCACCGATATCCCGACATTGATGGAAACCGCATTCTCACCTGCGATGCAGAAGTGGCTGTGGCTTGCTTTCTTTGCGAGCTTTGCCGTCAAGATGCCGATGTGGCCCGTCCATACCTGGTTGCCTGATGCTCACGTCGAGGCGCCGACAGCCGGTTCCGTTATCCTTGCCGGTGTTCTCCTGAAGATGGGCGGTTATGGTTTCCTGCGGTTCTCGCTGCCGATGCTGCCTGATGCGACCGTGTATTTCACGCCGCTTGTTTTCGGTCTCAGCCTGATCGCGGTCATCTACACCTCGCTCGTAGCGCTTGTCCAAAAAGACATGAAAAAACTGATCGCCTATTCATCGGTCGCGCATATGGGTTTTGTCACGCTTGGTGTTTTCACGCTGAACCGTCAGGGTATGGACGGCGCGATCTTCCAGATGATCAGCCACGGTGTCGTCTCTGCCGCATTGTTCCTTTGCGTCGGTGTCGTCTATGACCGCCTGCACACGCGCGATATGGATAAATATGGCGGCATCGCCAAGAACATGCCTCTTTACGCGGCGGTGTTCATGATCCTGATGCTTGGCTCGGTCGGCCTGCCGGGAACATCCGGCTTCGTCGGGGAATTCCTCGCGCTTCTCGGTGTCTTCAAGGTCAGCACGACAGTTGCAACCTTTGCGGCAACCGGTGTCGTCCTTGGTGCCGCTTATATGCTTCTTCTTTACCGCAAAATTATATTCGGTCCGCAGACAAACGCGGATGCCTCGGCAATGGAAGATATGAACACGCGCGAGTTTTCCTACTTTATTCCGCTTGTCATTCTTGTCCTGTGGCTTGGTATCGCACCGGCCTATGTGCTCGATCGCACCGGGCCGTCAGTTGAAAAACTGATTTCCCAGTTCCACAACAAACTTTCCGCATCCGCAGTGATGGAAGAGACTGTAAATCTTCCGAGCGGTATGCCGCCAATGCCGACAACACCGGCAAATACTCCAGACGAGGCTCCTTCCCATGACTGATGGTTTTAATCTGACAATGCTGGAAGCCCTTTATCCGGAAATATTTCTTTCCGCGGCGGCGCTTTTACTGCTCGTCTTCGGTGTCTTCAAAGGCAACGGCTCGACGCTCAAAGTTCTGTGGGGCTGCGTCGCGTCGCTGGTTCTTGGCATGTTACTTATCGCGCATGGCGACGGGCAGACTGTTAAAATCCTTAACAACATGGTCGTCGTCGATGGATTTTCAACCGTACTCAAATTCGTAATTTCAATCGGCCTGATCGCCGCACTCGTTCTCTCTGCAGGATCGTTGAAGGACCAGAATCTCTCGCGGTTTGAATATTCAATCCTGATCCTGCTTTCGGGCATCGGCATGATGCTGATGGTGTCTGCCAATAACATGCTCTCGCTTTATGTTTCGCTCGAGTTGCAGTCTTTATGTTTGTACGTGCTCGCCTCGATCAAGCGTGACGATCTGAAATCGGCGGAAGCGGGGATCAAGTATTTCGTTCTAGGGGCCCTGTCATCCGGTCTTCTCCTTTTCGGCATTTCGTTGATTTACGGCTATACCGGCAGTCTCGATTTCGACCTGATCGGCGGCACGATCCGCGCCAATAGCTATATATTCGCGCCGGGCGTGATCATCGGCATCGTCTTTATCCTCGCGGGTCTTTGCTTCAAGGTTTCCGCCGTTCCGTTCCATATGTGGACACCTGACGTTTATCAGGGTGCGCCGACTTCCGTTACCGCGCTTTTCGCCATGGTCAGCAAGATCGCCGCTATGGGCCTTTTGATCCGCCTGTTGTTCGGCCCGTTCGAGGCAGCATTGCCGCAATGGTCGCAGGTTATTTCTTTCGTCGCGGTCGCATCCGTAATCTGGGGATCGCTCGCTGGTCTCGTACAGGAAAATATCAAACGTCTTCTGGCCTACAGCTCGATCGGCAATATGGGCTTTGCGTTGATCGGCCTGCTCGCCGGAACGCCAGAAGGGATCGCCTCCGTCATTATCTATATGACCCTGTATATGGTGATGACCGCCGGTACGTTCGGTATCGTCATGAACATGCGCCGCAATGGCCAGAACGTAGAGAATATTTCAGATCTCGCAGGTCTGTCGAAATCCAATCCTGCCATGGCCTATTCACTGGCGGCCCTGATGTTCTCGATGAGCGGTATTCCGCCGCTCGCCGGTTTCTTCAGCAAGCTGTTCGTATTCCAGGCTGCGGTCGCCGCAGGTCAATATGTAGTGGCCACTATCGGTATCGTCGGCTCGGTCATTGGGGCCTATTATTACCTGCGCGTCATCAAGGTCATGTTCTTCGACAAATCCGAAGAGAAATTTGATCCGAACCCGTATATGGAACGTGCAGCCGTAATTTTTGTATCCGTACTGCTGACGGTGATTTTCATCCTCGTTCCAAATACATTGCTCCAGATTTCGACGGCTGCGGCTCAGTCCCTGTTTGAGTAATGGGCATCAACTGGTCCGTTGAAACTTTTGATACTCTTGCGAGTACAATGGACATTGCCCATGAACGCGCCGAAGCCGGCATAGAAGAAGGATGCGTTATCTCGGCCATCGAGCAGACCAGCGGACGCGGGCGCCGTGGCAGTAGCTGGATACCGCAAACAGGAAATCTCTATTTCTCACTTGTGTTAAGGTCGATCACGCTCAAGGATATCGGTCAGTATTCCTTTATCGCGGCGGTAGCCCTCGCGGATATCGTCACGCCGCGCCTGAAAAGTGGCAATATATACAAACATAAATGGCCGAATGACGGGCTGGTCAATGATCGCAAATTCGCAGGCATTCTCCTGGAGAGCGGAAAGACAACGTCAGATGATTCAGATTATCTTATAATAGGTGTCGGCATAAATATCGTCTCGGCCCCCGATGACAGAATTTCTTTCAATGAAGTTGCCAATGAGCGCTTTGACAGGCAACAATTTCTCGATCTGTATCTCGAGCGGCTCGGCCGGAGGATCGGCGAATACAGAAGCCATGGATTTGCCGCGATCCGCGCCGACTGGCTCGAAAATGCCAAAGGCCTGTATAATAAAATGACCGTGCGCCTGCCAAATGAGACATTCGAGGGCGTTTTTGACGGTCTGGATGGGGATGGGGCGCTGCTTCTGGGGCTGGATAATGGCCTGCAAAAGGTGGTACATTCCGGCGAAGTTTTCTTCGGGAAAGATATTTAAACGATGCTGCTCGCAGTCGATGCCGGAAATACAGACGTAAAATTTGCCGTTTTTGATGGCAAGAAAACCAAGGCTATCTGGCGTATCCGGATGGATGCGACACGCACCGCCGATGAATATATCGTTTTCCTGGCCAAACTTTTTGAACTCAAGAATCTGGAATTCGCGGATATCACCGACTGCATTATCAGCTCGGTCGTGCCGGATGCAAATTTCAATTTGCGTCTCTTGTGCCATCAGGCTTTCAAAGCAAGGCCGCTTTTCATCGGCAAGGAAATCAAGAAATTCGATCTGAAAATCCTGCTCGACAAGCCGGAAGAGGTCGGAGCCGACCGGATTGCCAATGCAGTTGGCGTGATCGCCAATTACGATTCACCGGCGATCGTCGTCGGATTTGGAACGGCAACAACTTTTGATGTTGTCGACAAGGACGGTTCGTACTGCGGCGGAGCGATCGCGCCGGGCGTAAACCTGTCTCTGAACGCGCTTCATCAGGCTGCGGCCAAGCTGCCGAAAATCAGCGTCAGCCGCCCCGAACTTGCGATCGGCACGAATACGGTCACCGCTATGCAATCCGGTATTTACTGGGGCTATGTCGAGCTGGTTTCGGGCATGATCGTACGCCTGAAAAAAGAAATCAAAGGCAAGCCGACTGTCATTGCGACGGGTGGCCTTGCTCCGCTTTTCAAAGGCGATATCCCTTTAATCGACAAGATAGATGAAGAATTGACTCTCAAAGGCCTCCTCACCATATATCTCCGTCATAAACAGAAATAACAAGTAATGCCTGCGACTAACAAAGACGAACACTATTCCAAGGGACTGCATTTTCTACCGCTGGGCGGCGCGGAAGAATTCGGTGTAAATTTCAATCTCTATTGCTGTGACGGCAAATGGATCGCCTTCGATTGCGGTATGGGCTTTGCCGATCACCGTTATCCAAATGTCGATATCCTTCTGCCGGACCCGAGCTTTATCGAAGAACGCCGCGAGGATCTCGTCGGGCTGGTGATCACTCATGCGCATGAAGATCATATCGGCGCAGTGCCTTATCTGTGGGCGCGCCTGAAATGCCCGATTTACTGCACGCCGTTTACGGCTTCCGTCCTGCGCGAAAAATTCAACGATCACCCGAGCTGTAAAAACGCGAAGATTATTGAGATCAAGAATAACCAGAAAATAGATATCGGGCCGTTTAAATGCCATTTCTATCAGGTGACGCATTCCATCCCGCAGGCGGTCGCAACACTGATTGAAACCTCCTATGGCAAGATCTTTCATAGCGGTGACTGGAACCTTGACCCGACACCTGTTCTCGATAAACCTGTTGCGCCTGAAACTTTCAAGGCGATCGGCGATAGCGGCGTGCTGGCCTATGTCGGAGATTCCACGAACGCGCCGGTGCCGGGCAGGGGTGGCAGCGAGAGCGAAGTCGAAGAAGGCCTTGCGCGTGTTTTCAAAAGCTGCACGGGCCGCATCGCCATTACGATTTTTGCCTCGAATATCGCGCGCGTCCGCAGCATCGCCAAAGCGGCGAAGGCGACAGGTCGCAGCACATGTATTTTAGGCCGATCATTGCATCGCATGACCAGTTGCGCCCGCGCGAACGGTTATCTTGGCGATGTTGAAAGATTTGTCAGCGAGGAAGATCTTGGTTACATCCCGACCGATAACGTCGTGATGATTGTCACGGGATCCCAGGGTGAGGCCATGGCCGCGCTCGCGCGTATGGCGCGTGGTGAATGGCCCAAGCTGAAACTCGGCAAGGAAGATACGGTTATTTTCTCCTCACGCGCCATTCCCGGCAACGAAATGGACATCAACGAGGTAAAAAACAACCTGACCGTCGCCAAGGTCAAGATTATCGATCCTGATAATACCAAGCATAAAATACATGTTTCGGGACATCCTTACGCCGATGAAGTGAAAGACATGATTTCGTGGCTGCGCCCGCAAATTGTCATTCCCGTGCATGGCGAGCGTGTGATGTTAGAGGCGCATGCGGAAATCGCGCGAAACCTGAATGTGCCGCACCCGATCATTCCGACGAACGGTTCCGTTATCCGCCTTGCGCCCGGTGAGCCGGCGATCGTCGATCATGTGAAGACAGGATTGCTGGCGGTCGAGCCGAACCGGATCGTCAATTCGGATCACAAGGGAATTACCGAGCGTCGCAAACTGCAATTCAGCGGCGCGATCCATATTTCAATCGCGATGAATGCCAAGCTCGATCTGTTGATGGAGCCGCAGGTCACGCTGATCGGGTTGATCGATCAGGATACGGCCGAGAGTAAAATCATTCCTGACATCGTGCAGGAAGTCGAGGATGCCATCTATGATCTCAAAAATGAGAATGTTTTTGACGTAAGTAAACATGAAGAGGAAATCCGGGTGTCGGTTCGCAGGATGGTAAACCAGATTCTGGGAATTAAACCAAAGGTTTCTGTCCATATCTTGAAGGTTTAGATGAGCTTAGTTCAGGGAATCGTCTCTTTTATTCTGATCTGGTGGACATTTTTATTCTGTGTCCTGCCCTGGGGCAATGCGCCGTCAGATACGCCAATGGTGGGCGAAACGGGAAATATTCCCGCAAAACCGCGCCTGTTAAAAAAATTCCTTATAACGACTGCACTTTCCGTCGTTATTTGGTTAGTCCTCAATGGACTTATTAGCCTCAATGTCATAGATTTTTATGGCATGGCACACGACATGGAAATTAAGGACGGATTGAAATGAAATATTTTATATACATAATGCTTCTGACTACTTCTTTTGCCGCATCAGCTTACGCCGCGGATAAAACAGACGGAAAAAGCTCGGCCATTGCCGTCGAAAGAATTCTCTGCCAGCCGGGAATGGTTGCCTACACACCGTCTTCCGATGTCGATTACAAGCCGGGCGTTGACGTAAACGGCAATCCTGTTGCTTCTGCGGATATCAATCCTGCGCCATCGACATCTGCTGTCACCTATACAGAAGTGCCATTGACTATCAATCTTGCTGACAAACTCCAGCTTTCACATCCTGCGGAAGCGCAAGCCGTCGTCGGCAGCCTGAGAATTTATAAAGACGGTCGTGTGCTTTATAACGGTCAGGATATTTCGCAGCAGGCAAGCGCCGTTTGCGCAGGCAAGACACCTGATCGCGTGAGCGTACCGCCATCAACGGCCGCGTCAATGGCTCCAGCTTCGGGCAACTATTCCGCACCGGCACCTTATACGCCGTCTTCGTCCTCCGACCGTGATCATATCATGCGCGCGCCGGATGGCTCTGCGGCCAAAGTGAACGTGATGTCGACACCTGAAGTTCCTCTCCCGGGAACAGCAGCTCCATCTTCCACGACACCAGCTCACTAAAAATTCTAATCCACGATAAGGTAGTACGATGAATCAGCCAGCAGCCTCCCAGAGCGGGGCGCAAAAAGCGCAGGGTAAAGCCGCCAAAACCGCCATCTCGCCAACACGCGAAGAAAATTTCCCTGAATGGTATCAGGAAGTCGTGAAAGTCGCGCAGTTGGCGGAGAATTCTCCCGTGCGCGGCTCGATGATCATCAAGCCGAACGGCTACGCGCTATGGGAAAATGTACAGCGCGCGCTCGACGATCTGATCAAGGCCGAAGGTGTCGAAAATGCGTACTTCCCGTTACTGATCCCGTTGAGCTTTATCGCGCGCGAGGCAGAGCATATCGACGGCTTTGCGAAAGAATGCGCGGTTGTTACGCATCATCGACTAGAGGCTGGACCTGACGGCAAGCTGGTGGCGGCCGAAAGCGCGAAGCTTGAAGAGCCTTTCGTCATTCGCCCGACATCTGAAACAATTATCGGCGACGCGATGGCAAGATGGACGCAAAGCTACCGCGATCTTCCTTTATTGCTCAACCAATGGGCGAACGTCATGCGGTGGGAAATGCGTACGCGCCTGTTCCTGCGCACGTCCGAATTCCTGTGGCAGGAAGGGCATAACGCGTTTGAAACGGCGGAAGAAGCCGACAAGGACGCGCGGAAGATGCTCGAGGTTTACAACGATCTCTATGAGAACTGGTTCGCGATCCCCGGATTCATGGGTGAGAAATCGCCGGAAGAAAGATTCCCCGGCGCTTTGCGCAGCTATACGATTGAAGCGATGATGCAGGACGGCAAATCACTGCAGGCCTGTACGTCTCACAATCTCGGACAGAATTTCGCCAAATCCTGCGGCATTAAATTCCAGGGCCGCGACGGTAAGGAGCAGCTTGCCTGGACGACATCATGGGGTTTGTCCACGCGCTCGATCGGCGGGCTTATCATGACTCATGGCGATGATGACGGCCTTATTCTGCCGCCGAAACTGGCGCAGGTCCAGGTCATGATCCTGCCGATTATCAAGGATGAGAGCGGCGCAGGCCCTATCATCGACTACGCGCAAAATCTCGCGAAGCGCCTGAAAGCGATCGGCGTTCGCGCCAAGGTCGACACATCCGATGCCCGCGCGCCGGATAAAATGTGGGATGCCATCAAAAAGGGTATTCCGGTTCGTGTTGAAATCGGCGCACGCGAAGTCGAGCAGAACTCGCTTACCTTTGTCCGCCGCGATCTCGGGCGTGATTCAAAAGAATCCGTCTCGCCGGATGAACTGGTATCACGCATTCCGGATATCCTTGAGCAGATCCATAAATATCTTTACAAGCGCGCTCATGATTACAGCCGTGCCCGCGTGAAAGAGATGAAAACTCTTGCTGATGTGAAAAACTATTTTGCATCGGATAAGGCGGGCTTTGCGAAAGTGCCTGTCGATCTCGTCAAGGAAGCCGGCTACGAAGAAATCCGCAAGGATAATTCACTGTCATCACGTTGCTTGCCATTTGAAGATGAAGGCAGAACAATACTGATCGGTAAATCATATTAATGTTTTCACCGTTTGAACGCATGATGGCTTTTCGGTACTTGCGGGCGCGCAAGGCCGAAGGTTTTGTCTCTGTCATCGCCGGATTCTCTTTCCTTGGTATCATGCTCGGTGTCGCGACCTTGATTATCGTCATGTCGGTGATGAACGGATTCCGCTCCGAATTGATCGGGCGCATTCTCGGCCTCAATGGACATCTAAATGTCTATGTGGCCAGCGGTCCGCTTAATGGTTATCAATCGCTGGAACGTGATATCGCACAGGTGCCGGGTGTCGTCTCGGTTGCCCCTGTCATTGAAAGCCAGGTTCTGATCACCGCAAACGGCCAGGCATCAGGTGCCATCGCACGCGGATTCACACGCGAATATATGATGAAGAAACCGGTGCTTGCCAATTCATTCCTCAAAGGCAGCGTCCGTGATTTTCAGGGCAACGTAATCGCTATCGGCAATAAAATGGCCGAACGGCTCAATCTTGGTGTCGGTTCGCAGGTGACATTAATGGCACCAAAAGGCCGCGCAGGTCCCTTTGGCACCATTCCAAGAACCCTGTCCTATACCGTTATCGCGATCTTCGATGTAGGGATGCATGAATATAACAGCGGCTATGTTTTTATGCCGCTTGATACCGCTCAGAATTTCTTCCAGATCCCATCCGACAGCGTTTCCATGCTGGAAATTATGGGGCAGGGGCCGGAACAGGTCGATGCCGTTAAGAAATCCATTGAACTCACAGTCAAGGACCGCGCAGGCGTTTATGACTGGCGCGATGCAAACTCAAGTTTCTTCAATGCCATCCAGGTCGAACGCAACGTCATGTTCCTCATTCTGACTTTGATCATTATCGTCGCCGCATTCAATATCATCTCAAGCATGATCATGCTTGTTAAAGACAAGGGCCGCGATATTGCGATCATGCGCACGATGGGGGCTGATCGCTCCAGTATGATGAAGATCTTCATGCTCACCGGCGCGAGCGTCGGCATTGGAGGAACAGCCGCTGGCGCTATATTCGGCACGCTGTTCGCCCTCAATATTGAAAGCATTCGCCAGTGGATTCAGGGGCTGACTCATACGGAACTGTTCTCGGAAGAAATCTATTTTCTGTCGAAACTTCCAGCTGAAGTCGACTGGACTGAAGTGTTGACGGTCGTTGTCATGGCTATCGGTCTTTCGGTGCTGGCGACATTATATCCGGCGCGCCGCGCTGCGAAACTCGATCCGGTGGAGGCGCTGCGCTATGAGTAGCATCCTTTTGGAAACCAGGAATCTGGGGAAAACCTATCATCAGGGCGATGAATCTCTCGAGATTCTTAAAGACATCAACCTCACGCTCAATAGCGGTGAGATCGTCGCGCTTGTCGGGTCTTCCGGTGCCGGGAAATCGACATTGCTGCAAATGATCGGACTTCTCGATAAGCCGACGACGGGAAAAATCCTCGTCACCGATCACGATGTGTCTGATCTCGATGACAGGAAGCGCACCAAGCTGCGTCGTCATTATCTCGGGTTCGTTTATCAATTCCATTATCTGCAACCGGAATTCTCCGCGCTTGAAAACGTGGTCATCCCGCAAATGATCAAGGACGTATCGAAAAAAGAAGCTGAAGCGAAAGCCCGTAAGCTTCTTGATGAAATGGGCCTGTCTCATCGTTACGATCACCGTCCGGCAAGATTGTCAGGCGGTGAACAGCAACGCGTCGCCATCGCGCGTGCCCTTGCCAACGATCCGAAAATCCTGATGGCGGATGAGCCGACCGGGAATCTCGATCCTAAAACTTCAGATGAAGTATTCGAGATGCTGATCAAACGCACCCGCGACAAGGGGATCGGTGCGATTATCGCCACGCATAATATGGACCTTGCAAAACGCATGGACCGCATTCTTGAAATCAAGGGCGGCCAGTTACAGTCTTCCTGATTCCAGACCGTCATCCCGGCGAAGGCCGGGATCTTTTTCAGCCATCACTCCGGAAGATCCCGGCCTGCGCCGGGATGACATGCATGTTTAAAACTGCCTTTCTTTTCTTGTAGTTTTCACTCGTTTTTCTCTAAACTACCCTCATGCCCGAGCCCCAGTTTATCCATCTTCACGTTCACTCCGCCTATTCATTGGCGGAAGGCGCTCTGCAGGTTAAAGACCTTGTGAAGAAGACACGCAAAGCTCATATGCCGGCCGTGGCTGTGACCGATACAACCAATCTGTTCGGTGCGATGGAATTCTCGCTGGAAGCCAGCAAGTCCGGCATTCAACCTATCATTGGATGCCAGATCAATATCGAAGAAGAAAATACTCAGCTCGTTTTGCTCGTGCAATCGGAAGTTGGTTATAAGAATCTTTCTGCGCTCGTCAGTACGTCTTTTCTCGATGCCGATGGCACAAAAAAACCGATTGTCACATGGGAGCATCTGGAACAAAAAGCGGCAGGACTGATCTGTCTTTCGGGTGCGCTGAAAGGTCCGATAGGAGCCGCGCTCCTTGGACGGCGCAGCGAAGAGGCGGAAACCGTTGCGACCAAACTCAAAAATATTTTCGGCGACCGTTTCTATATGGAGATCCAGCGTCACGGTACACGTGAAGAAGATTCAATTGAGACGGATACGATTGATCTGGCCCACAAACTCGATATTCCACTCGTTGCGACCAATGACTGCTATTTCCCCGATGAGAGCTTCTATGACGCGCATGATGCGCTGTTATGCATCGCCGAAGGCCGTTATGTTACAGAAGATGATCGCCGCAAGGTTACACGCGAGCATTATTTCAAATCCGCCGAGGAAATGGTCGACCTGTTCGAAGACCTGCCCGAAGCCATCAATAACACCATCGTTATCGCCAAGCGTTGTCACTTCTTCCTGAAGGTCGTCAAACCGATCCTGCCGCCGTTTGAATCGGAAAGCGGACGTTCAGAGCTTGATGAAATCAAATTCCAGACCGAAGCCGGTCTTAAATACCGTCTTGAGAATTTCGTCTTTACGCCGGAAATGAGCGAAGCGGAAAAACAGGCGACGGCGAAACCTTATCAGGACCGACTGCAGTTCGAGCTCAACACCATTATCAATATGGGTTTTATCGGTTACTTCCTCATCGTTTCCGACTTTATCAAATGGGCGAAGGATCACAATATTCCGGTCGGTCCGGGGCGGGGATCGGGTGCTGGTTCGGTTGTCGCCTGGGCGCTCTCAATCACCGACCTTGACCCGTTGAAATTCGGTCTGCTGTTCGAGCGTTTCCTGAATCCCGAACGTGTGTCTATGCCAGATTTCGACGTGGATTTCTGTCAGGACCGCCGCGATGAAGTGATCGCGTATGTTCAGCAAAGATACGGTTATGACCGTGTCGCGCAAATCATCACTTTCGGTCAGTTGAAAGCCCGCGCCGTCGTGCGCGACGTTGGCCGCGTGCTGCAAATTCCCTACGGGCAGGTCGATCGCATTTCCAAGATGATCCCGAACAACCCGGCCAATCCGGTTACGCTTGCCGAAGCTTTGGCAAATGACGAAGATTTCCGGGCCCAGCGTGCCGATGAAACGATCGATCGTCTGCTGACAATCGCGCTTCAACTGGAAGGTCTCTACCGTCACGCCTCAACTCATGCCGCCGGTATCGTGATCGGCGACCGCCCGCTACAGGAATTATCGCCGCTCTATCGCGATCCGAATTCATCGATTCCTGCGACACAGTTCAACATGAAATATGTTGAATCGACCGGCCTCGTGAAATTCGACTTTCTGGGCTTGAAAACACTCACCGTTATTCAAAAAGCCGTCGAGTTGATGAAGGATAAAGGTGTCGAGCAGGAAATCCTGCAGATTCCGCTCGATGATAAGGGCGCATACGGCATGATCGCCCGCGCGGAAAGCACGGGTGTGTTCCAGCTTGAAAGTTCAGGCATGCGCGACACGCTGCGCAAGATGCGGCCGGACCGCTTCGAGGACATTATCGCGCTCGTCTCACTTTATCGTCCGGGCCCGATGGACAATATTCCCCAATATTGCAATGTCAAAGACGGCAAAATGGAAGCCGATTACCTGCATCCGAAACTCCAGCCAATCCTCGAGGAAACTTACGGGATCATGGTCTATCAGGAGCAGGTTATGCAGGCGGCGCAGCTGCTCGCCGGTTACACTCTTGGCGGCGCTGATTTGCTTCGCCGCGCCATGGGTAAAAAGATCAAGGCCGAAATGGATGCGCAAAAGGCCTTGTTCGTCGAAGGCGCAGGAAAATTCTCGGATGTCAAACCCGAACGCGCGGAAACGATTTTCGAGCAGATCGAGAAATTCGCCGGTTACGGTTTCAACAAATCGCACGCCGCAGCCTATGCACTGATTGCCTATCAGACCGCATGGCTAAAGGCCAATCACCCGGTCGAGTTTTTCGCGGCCTCGATGACGCTCGATATGGGCAATACCGACAAACTGGCCATTTTTCGTCAGGCGCTCGACCGGATGGAGATCAAGCTCCATTTGCCCGACATCAATAAATCTTTCGTGACCTTCGCCGTCGAAGGCGAAGCCGTGCGTTACGCGCTCGCGGCCATTAAGGGTGTCGGCGAAAACGCGATCGCCAATATCATCGCCGAACGGGAAAAGAACGGCGAATACAAATCGCTTGAGGATTTCCTGAAGCGAATTGACCCTAAAAATATCAATAAAAAACAGTTCCAGAACCTGGCTGCTGCCGGAGCGTTTGAGTCCATTCATCCAAACCGTGCACAGTTATTCGAAGGTGCCGAAAAACTCATTCATTACGCGCAGGCCCTGTCGAATGAACGCAATTCTTCACAGTCGAGCATGTTCTCGATGGAGCAAACAGTTGCGACGGATCTTGCGCAGCAACATTTGCCCGACATTCCGGAGTGGGGACCTCTCGATAAGCTCTCATATGAATTCGACGCGATCGGCTTTTATCTCTCCGCGCACCCGCTTGATAGCAAGGCGCGCCAGCTCGAACGTCTTGGCATGATTTCCTACGCAGAAATCGAAGGGTATCTCACAGGAAAACCCATTGCGCGCATGCAGATGGCCGGGGTGCTGATTAAAAAGGTTGAAAAGATATCAGCCAAAAGCGGAAATAAATTCGCGTTCCTTACAATGTCAGATACGACAGGCGTTTATGAAGTCGCGCTGTTCTCCGAGACCTTGAGCCGTACGCGCCAGTTTCTTGAGGAGGGCAAGGGCCTGTTGATGACGGTCGATGCGGAAATCCGCGACGATGCGCTGCGCCTCACGGTTCAGGACATCAAACCGCTTGAAGAAACGCTTGCCGATAAAGTCCGGGAAGTCGAAATTACCGTCGACCGCGCCGAGGCTGTCGATTTCCTGAAATCACGTCTCGATGCCGAGAAGAAAGGCTCGTCACGCGTTCTGGTCACGTTGACGACGCAAGGAAAAGAGGTGCAGGTCAAACTGCCGGGCTTCTATTCCGTGAGCCCTGCAACAAAAAACCTGCTTTTCCAGACCAAAGGGGTCAAAAAACTTCAGGAACTATAGTTTGACACTAGTTTGAAATATGGTAAGTTTATTTTATGACTATTACAGAGCGCTTTCAGTTTGCCGCCGGAAAAACAGATTTTCCAGGGCGGGTATTCTCTCCAACGATAAAGCCCTTTATCGATTTTTTAAACGATTCACTTGATGTCAGTTCAGTGTCCAATTTTATTGGCGGTGAAAAAAAGCATTTAGAAAATTTTGGTAAAATGGTTTTTGCCCCCGCCATTATCGCGGGCAGGGCCATCGGTGAAATAGGAAAATTTGGTTATAATTTTTCCAAAGGTCCGCAAATTTAATATTGCGCCCAAACGGCTAATTTAAAAACATGAGAACACAAACAACTCATCTCGTGCCAAACGCGGACGGAGAAGCGCTGAATGTCAAAGTGCTGGTTCCGCAGGAGCCACGCGGGACGATCGTGCTTCATCACGGCTATGGCGGCTCAATGAAATCTCCGGTCGTCGAGAGACTGACTGATATTTTCTATCAGGCAAATCTTGTGACGCTCGTTCCCGATACGCGCAATTCACTCAACAGCAGCGGCGGAAATATCGAGGATTTTACTTTCTCAAAACACGCGTCCGATCTTGCCGATGTGACGGAATGGGCAACGTCACAGGACTGGTTTCAACCCAAACTACATATGGCGGGATACAGCCTCGGCGGTTATAGCGCCTCCAAAGTCGCGAGCAAAAGAGGCGATGTGCAATCGCTTCTTCTGGTCGCCCCCATATTCTCCGGCAACTTTTTTCAGGAGGGATTTGAAAAGACTGCTCCCGGAATTATGAATGTCTGGAAAAAGAAAACCGCGCTGCCATTCAATACAGATCAGGGAGGCGAGTTTGACGCTCCCTTCAGATGCTGGAAGGAATGGCTGGAAGCGAACGCGCTTGCCGGGGCTGCAAGCTTTAAAGGAACGGTTGGGGTGCTGTCGGCGGGGGCGGATTCCCTTGTTCTTCCGGACCATATCAGGGCCGCGAAGGCAGCCTTTAGGAATGCTGCATTTTCAAGTGAACGCATCCCTCGGGAAGTCCACGGTTTTGATAAATACCCTTTAAAATTCAATGATTGGGTTACAAGGCAATTAAACCTGTTGTAAATTGACATAATTATACATTAGACTGTCTAATTACTTGCATTCCGGGGCTCGAATCAGTATAAACCCCCAACTTGTTAAATTCACATACAGGACAAGGCCATTGATACAGCAGTATCAGATGACCTGAACCGGTCGCTCTAAACGGCGATTTTCCTGTAGAGGCACAACCGGACGAAAGGAAATACTTATATGTCTATGCCAGAATTCTCTATGCGCCAACTTCTCGAAGCAGGCGTTCACTTCGGTCACCACACACGTCGCTGGAACCCAAAAATGCGCCCGTTCATTTTTGGCGTGCGTAACGGCGTTCATATCCTCGACCTGCAACAAACCGTTCCAATGCTCGACCAGGCGCTGCAAGCCGTTCGCGAAGTTGCTGCCAACCGTGGCCGCATCCTGTTCGTAGGTACAAAACGTCAGGCTCAGGAAAAGATCAAAGAATCCGCAAAACGCTGCGGTCAATACTACGTCAACCACCGCTGGCTCGGCGGCATGCTGACGAACTGGAAAACAATTTCCGGTTCTATCGCGCGCCTGAAAGAACTGGACAGCATCCTGTCCCAGGAAAAAACCGGCTATAAGAAAAAAGAAATCCTGATGATGACCCGCGAGCGCGAAAAGCTTGAGCAGGCCATCGGCGGGATCAAGGATATGGGCGGCCAACCTGACGCGCTGTTCGTTATCGATACAAACAAGGAAGATCTCGCAATTCTGGAAGCCAAAAAACTCGGCATTCCTGTTATCGCGATTTTGGACAGCAACTCCGATCCTGCAAACATCAACTTCCCGATTCCGGGTAACGATGATGCGCTTCGCGCGATCGATCTGTACTGCGACCTGATTTCATCAGCTATCCTTGATGGTATCTCCGCAGAACTGTCACGCTCTGGCAAAGATGCCGGCGCAGCTGTTGATGTCAAAGTTGACCTGCCTGCGGCAGCCAACGAAACTGACTCTACAGTCAAAGCAGCGGCTAACGCTTAATTATATTTATGTCGTCCCCGCGAAAGCGGGGACCTCCCTTTACTCAACAATAAAAAAGGAAATCAAAATGGCTGATGTAACTGCAGCGATGGTGAAAGAACTACGCGAGAAAAGCGGCGCGGGCATGATGGACGCGAAAAACGCTCTCGTCGAAAATAAAGGCAACATGGACGATGCGATGGACTGGCTCCGTAAAAAGGGCCTTGCCAAAGCCGCCAAGAAATCCGGTCGCGTCGCGGCTGAAGGCCTGATCGGCGTTGCCGTATCGGCAGACGGCAAAACAGCGTCCCTCGTTGAAATCAACTCCGAGACAGACTTCGTTGCCCGTAACGAAATCTTCCAGGGCTTTGTCAAACAGGCAGCTCAACTGGCACTTACCGCAAAAGACGGCGATGCGCTCGGCGAAACAGCTTACGGCACAGGCAAAAACGTAAAAGATACGCTCACCGACCTGATCGCACAGATCGGCGAGAACATGAACCTGCGCCGCTCGACGAACCTGTCCGTGTCAAACGGCGTTGTCGCTTCATACGTTCACTCGGCTGTGGCACCGAACCTCGGTAAAATCGGCGTTCTGGTGGCTCTGGAGTCAACAGCATCCGCTGACGTCCTTCAGGCTCTTGGTAAGCAACTGGCGATGCATATCGCAGCTGCGAAACCTGAGTCCCTCGACGTTGCGACCCTCGATCCAAAAACTGTAGAACGCGAGAAAGCAATTCACCGCGATACAGCAAAAGCGTCCGGCAAGCCTGACGACATTATCGAGAAAATGCTCGAAGGCCGTATGCGCAAATACTACGAAGAAATCGTTCTTCTCGAGCAAACCTTCATTATGGACGGCGAGACCAAAATCGCAGCCCTGCTGGAGAAAGCTTCCAAAGAGCACGGCGCACCTGTCAAACTGACGAGCTTCGTCTCTTACGTTCTCGGTGAAGGTATCGAGAAAGAGGAAACCGACTTCGCAGCCGAAGTCGCCGCCACAAAAGCAGCGGCAAGCGCTTAAGCCCTTTTCTCCCTCTCCCTTTGGGAGAGGGGCGGGGTGAGGGACCATAGAAGGACGTGTTGTAATAAATCGGACTATCGCCCCTCATCCAACCTTCTCCCGGTGGG
>JBEHYB010000049.1:0-18490 GCA_048498395.1 Pseudomonadota bacterium | reverse complement strand
CCTGTCTCGAGCCTTGCCGACGGTGTGCCGGGCGCGGTCGAAGATGCGCAGGTCGAGGGTCTGGTGGATGTGCGGGTCATGCTGCAGATCATGGCCGGAATCCTCACTGAAACAGCTTTCTTTTTCGAGCAGCCCGACGAGACGTTGCAAGCCTCTTTGAACAAGATTTCCCTGATGCTCGGTTGCGATGCCTATGACGGCGAACTGCCGGAATGGATCAGTTTCGAGCCGCATATTATCGATGCCAACACGGAGCGCGGCCGCGAGCTGGCGCGCCTTGCTATCGAAGACTGGTCCGATTGTGAATTCGCTTTCCATGACATGCTGACGACATTTGCGCATCACATGCTGATCTCGTGGGAAGATGACGGTATTCCGCGCGCGGAAGCCTTCCGCCTGATGATTGAATATGCGACGCGCTGCATGTCATACGAACTTGCCGCGCAGGAACTGTGCGACGTGCTGATCGAGAAGAAAATCACGCGTGACGGCTGGACGCTTGGCGATTGCCTCGGCGGTCTGGCCGGTGCCGCCGGATGGCGGCTTGCGAAATACAATCTCCTGCAGATGCGCAAGGAAAAAGAGAGCGTCGCCGCGCCGAAGGATTTCGACGATCTGGTTTACGTGATGACGAAAGAGGCGACCCGCATGGGCGTGCCCGTTGGTAGCGACTGGCGTTTCGGCCTGCCGGCCAATGACTGTCCGCTCAATCCGCCGCTTGAATTGTTAAACGGGATCGAGCCGTATGCGCTGCTGTTTTTCTCGGCCATCCCGATGCCTGATCTGCGCGAACAGGCCGTCGCCTGCGCCAAAGCAGCCGGTCGTATGATTGCGGTGGCGGCGGTCGGTGACAATCCCGAGATCGCGCCGGTGATCGCCAAGCCTCTCGCGATGGCGGCGATTACAGAGACGTATAAGACTTTCTGGACGGGGTTTTAGGCAAAAGATATTTTGTCTTACAGAATAGTGGATTTTTTAAAAACCATATTTTTAGTTTAGGGCTAATGCAAAAACCAAACTTGACCAAAACCAATTGAATTGGGAAGTGAAGGCAATAAAAGCTGCAACATGTAACAAAGAGAAAATAACAAATTCTATTTGTTTGGCTTTGAAAAATTTATAAATCCGGAATGCAAATAAAATGAGAGTGATGGTAATCAGGATTTCAGAAGGCATTATACCGTAATAAAATATATTTGATAGAATGGATGGAATGTATTTATCTGATATTGGTATATATACTTCGAAGATGCTTAAGCTGAAAAATCCATGATAAAATATCAAGAACCAATAAATATAAACGAGATAGAAATGCCTTGGATTTAAAAAGTTTTTTATTGCAACCCATGTTTTATGGAGTGCGGTCTTCCCATTTGAAATCAGATTTTGTGATAGTGTCCCCATTTATTCTTATTTCTCCCGACATAGATTGTAGCTTTTCCCAGTGGATTTCAAAAGGTTTGGCATAACCTTCTTTTGCTAGAAAGAACTCGCTGTGAAATATTAATTGGTCGGCGACTGTATCGTTATTGAAATCGTATATATCATCAAAGTAATTTAAAACTGTGCCTTGAATATAGATCGTATTATTTTTCTTTTCTATTCTAAAATTTCCTCGCGATCTAATTTTAACACTTCCAATTGCATTAAAAAAATCAGGATCGTCTAATTGATGAATAATAGTTGAGGATCTGATATTAATATCTTTATCCCAATAGTCAGAAAATTGATGATGTTCACCATTTTTCATTTCTTTAATCATATTATAAATGCTTGCATCGTTGGCGTTACCTTGTGGTTTGGTAAAGCTTTCCTCAAAGCGTGTTTTATTGGAATCTAAAGCTGATTTTAGCTGAATACTGTTAGAAAAAACATCAATCGGCAGGATAATTTTCTTGCCGGTCTTTGAAAGATAATGCTCTAAAAGTAACGCGGAAATTGGCGTTTCCTTGTTATTTCTGAATTTGACAAGATCGTTTGAGGTTTTAATTAAGGCAATTTGTACTTCATATTTTTCAGGTACTTTCTCCGCCCAACACCGGCAATTAAAATCATCGCCGGGATCAGGACTGTCAGACCATCGGCGCACCGTACGGTTGAATTTGGCATGCGCCGGGCGAACATGTCCGTCTTCGACCGTGCGCCAGATGTAATAACCGTCTGGTGTCTTATCCGCTTCGCGGTTCAGCGCGTCGATGGTTTCGTCGTCCGGTTTGGCTGTACCGGTTGCGGGCAGGTTATTATCTTTCTGGAATTCTTTGAGCGCTTCGAAAACTTCCCTGTCGGAAATTCCGGTGATGCCGGTTTTTTCAAACGGCGTGTAATAGCCGAGACGGTTCAGGGTCTTTTTCATCTGGCGCAGGTCGAATTCTTCCACCGCCGAGTTACTGGCGAAGGGCCGGCTCAGTTTAATGGTCATAGGAATCCTTTGGATTTCGGGCATAAAAAATCGCCCGGAAGGGACTCCGGGCGGTGATAAGGACTAAATTCCTATAAATTTATTGAAAAGTCAAGCGTTTTTGTTAAACCAGCCTTGGCTGTAGCGGATTTCCGAACCATTGCCTGAATTCTTCGTCGGCCTGATCGATGTGAATTTGCATTTTCCGCATATTGGCGAGCGTCGCCGCAGGATCGGCATTGATGGCATCGTCCATCAATTGGGACAAAACCGCGAAACGCGCGGAGATTTCTGTGGAGTCCTGAGAGCGGCTTTCATCCATTGCGTTGGAGAGATGGCGCAGGATCGCGACATATTCGACCATATATCTCATTTCCTGCGGCGTGACCGTATCGCCGTCCCATATGGTAAGAGAATGAAGGGCTTTCAAAGCGTCGATCAGTTGCGAGCGGTCGCGATCGGTTTCATCGAGATGCGGCTGGGCTTTCAGGTGCCGGGCTTTATCCCAGGCGGTGCGTAACACAGGATCGTTATCTGGTGTGACGGCGTAAGTCATTTAGCCAAATCTCAAATTCTGTTGCGGTGGCGGAGCCTGAATAACTGGCTGGATTTTGGCGATACCGCCGACAGCCAGCTCGACGTAATGTTCAATTTTCTGCGTGAGATATTCCTCGACCGTGCGGCCGTCATCGAGCGGAATAGCGCTCATCATATCCCAGCCCGTGGTGCCGAATTTCTTTGTCAGTTTTTTGGGAAGGCAGCTTTTATAGACATCGAACACATACTCATATTTGCCGGGATCGGCGTAATCATAACCGATATCGTTCATTTTATTATTGAAGGCGGCTTTGGACAGATCGACGGCGGACCAGTCTATATCGATTTTCTGCGCGTTTATAAGATTGATGAATTTTGCGGCTTCATCCTGGGCGAAAGGTAAAGGTTCCGCGTCGTCATAGGCATGATGGGCAATCTGCGTCACGAGGCGTTTATCGCCCTGCATATAATCCTGAACGGTTAGTGTCGAGGCATTCCCGCCGTCAGCATCCTCGATATGAAAGATATGATAGTTGTCGCGCAGGCAATGTGTCGTATAGGTCCCGCGGCCGACGCAATGGTCCATCACGTTTCCTTCGTACACGAGCGCGTCATGTGAATCGAGTGGCGTGATAATCGCACCGGATTCTGTGATGTAAGGTTCTTTTAACAGGCAGGTCCATTCAAGCGCTGCCGGTTCTTTGTTCGCCTTCGCCAGTTCGAATTTGTCGTTGAGATTGACGCGCGGACTGTGCCAGTAGGAGCTGGCGGCGAGCTGTTCCGTTGGAGATGAATGCCGCCATATATTTCGGGACAATTCCTGAGCCATACTATCAGCCAGATTGCGGGAGAGGATTTTATAGCCAAGCGCTTCCGCTTTATTCAGGACAAAAGGCAGCACGAGTTTCGTTGTGAGGTCATTGCGCATATCCGGAATATTCTTTATTTTATCTTCGCGCAAGGACAGGGCGGAGTAGGCGGAAGTGTAATAATGCCCTCTTTCACCGGCTTCGTTGAATTCATCCTTAAGTTTATAAGTCAGCAATTCCTGCCAGTTGCCGAATTTTCTCTCTTTCTTTTCCATGGCGAGATTGGCCATGGTGGCGCGGGGTTCGATATCAAAATATTTGCGCATAAGTTCTGCATAGCGGAGCGTGTCTCTATAGGCGCTTTCTTCGTGATAATCGACAGGCCAGTGCTCATCGGCGACGAGATCCAGTTGTGAAATCTCTTGTGGCGTGTAGCGTCTGCGTTTGTCTTCCAGCCTGTAAAGGCCGCGGATCGTAGTCATTGAGACATTATAAAGATCGGCGAGCGCTTTATGGATGGGCCTGCCGTTATCTATTTCGTCCCAGAACAACCGGAGTTTCTCCATCGACGGTTCATTAGTCTTGTCATGATATGTGTGCCGTTCTATTTCCTTCTGCGTCGCTTCAAGCTGGAAGACGCGGAGTTTTAAAAGGACCGTATAGGCGGAAGCGCGAGCGCGTAATATGTCTGGACCGGGCGCGGCGACGAGATGATTGTATAAATCGGGAAGGCGTGCCTGATATCCGCGATCGCGGATATAGGCGGCAGTATAAATGTCGTTGCAGAATTCCATGAGCTTCCAGTTGATAGTATTTGCAAGGATTTGTTGCGCCTCATCGATCTGGGCCAGCGAGAGTTTTTTTAATGCCTCTAGGATGGATGGCTGTAACGCCTGGATATGTTTCTTTGCATGCGTGTCCGGCAGCGATTTTTTATAAAAGCTTTCCAGTCTCGCCATCGAATTCGTGCGAATAAGTTTAAAAAGCCTGTCGAATTTGTCCTTTGTGACATTCTCGATATCGACTTGAAATGATTTTTCTTCCAGATTTTCGAAGAAATAAGCGGCGGCCTGCCAGGCGTTATTATTGGAGCGGTCGAAGACAGCCTGATCGGTCTGTCTTACATCAAAACGGCCGGTTTTTTCATCGAGCAGGAGGACCAGCGTTTCCGGCCGGTTGTAGCTGAGAAATCTGAGTTTCTCAGCGTCCTTGATAAGGTCATGCTGATGATCGTCCAGATATTTTCGCAGAAAAATCGCCTTGGTGTAGCCGGTATTGTATTGCGCAGGGATATCCACCAGCAGCACATCCGGCTTTGCGGTCCAGTAATTCGCGAGCTGGGCCGGAAAGCGCGAGACTTTGTCGCTATGGCGAAGATGTCCGGGCAGATTTTTGAACGCATTCAAAACAATCCGGAGAGGTTCTTCGTAATCCGATGTGGCGGAAGTCAAACTCATAAATCGCTGCAATCTATTTAGGGGCAGCCTCTAATACGGGCAAGGGTTTCATTTGAGGCAACGCGTCGGGATGAGCGTCATAGAAATCGGTGCCGCCGGGCCAGGCGTAGATGTAATTCGCGTTCACCGGTGCACCGAGCTCCTCGCGGTCCATCACCAGTTTGAATGTCCATTCCTTGGTCGTGAAAATGGCGATTTTTGGCGCATAGCCGGGAATGTATTCGTCAAACGCGCCTTCGCCGGCATCGACCAGAACGCCGTGATCCTTTATCGCCTGCGCGATAAATCCGGTTTCGGTTTTGCCGTTGGTGAAGTCGGAAATCGTGTAGACCATGCGATTGGCGTTCAGGCCGTCGGCTTTGGCTTGTTTGGCAAATTCGTTGTAGCAGGGGAAGCTGCCGAAAACCATTTCGCTGAGTTTGCGGATGCGCGGATCCATCATGCCGGGCAGATGGCCGAGCGTTGTCCATTTGATATTGTCGCGGCCGGGATGGGCGGGGAATTTATTGATTGGTACAGGCAGGGTATTCGATGCTTCCGATCTGTCATCTATAGGTTTGCCGCAGGCATTAAAGCCCGGCGACAGTTTTTCGTCGTTATCTTCGTTATCAAGCGGTCCGAGCCTGTCCAGAAGGTCTTTCATCGCCGCCGCAATTTTTGCAGAGACATCCGCGTCCATTTTAATTGCGGGCGGTTTGTCGTTCACGCTTTTCGGCGGGAACAGGTCCTTGATGATTTTCTTTAGTACTGTTGGTTTCTTGCTCATGGTCTATCCAAATAGAGGTTCGGGTAAAATTTGTGGTTCGGGAAGCTCGGCTTCGATCGGTTCGATGCCGGCGATCTTGCTGGTAATAAGATCGTCCATGAATTCGCGGATGATTTCATGGAACGGTTTTTTGTTTTCATCACAGAGCGAGTCAAAAAAGGTTTCGGCGATATGGCCGTTCTTGTTCAATATTTTCCGCGGCAGGCAGGGTTTATAGACATTGAATACCGACTGAAATTTAGCCGGATCGCGGAAATCGTAACCGATGCGGATATTTGCCGCTTCAGCCAGGAAGAATTTCTTGGAAGCGTCGACTTCATCCCAGTCAGGCTTGATCGTGCCGTTATTGATGGACTCAACCAGTTCCCGCTCCGCGATCCTTGCTGCGGCGGAAGGTGGGGTATCGTCATGCGCATAATGATACAGTGCCTTTATAACTCTTTTGGAATCCTTAGTGATGTAGTCCTGGACCGTCAGGGTCGAAGAGTTTTTCTGGTTCTTATCCTCGATATGAAAGATATGATAGCCGTCTTTCAAACAGGCTGTCGTATAGCTACCGCGACCGACGCAATGGTCCATCCGTTTGCCTTCTACGACAAGATGTTCATGGCTGTTGAGAGGGGTCAGCGTCGCGCCGCAATTAAGCGTGATCGGCGAATTTATGATGCCTTTCCAGACCAGCATGATTTCGTCTTCACCGGAGGCGTGTGAAGCGGTCATTCTCCGGCCGGTCAGGTTCACGCGGTCGCTGTGCCAGTATGAGCTGGATTCCATTTGTTCGGGGGCAGGCGAGTCCTGCCAGATTGCCGTCGAGATTTGCGTAAGAAGCGGTTCCAGTGGCGCGATGTTTACAAGCCTGTAGCCTGTTTTCTCACATTGGTTCAGTGCGTAAGGCAGGATCAGTCTGGAGACGAGATCGTTTTTCATGTCTTTGACGTTACGGACGGCCGCTTCACGATGGGAAATGGCAGATTCGGCGGCCTGGACCGGCGTTTGTAAGGCCGCTTTAGGATTGTTTATCGCATGTCTTGCCGTAATCTTGGCGTTCTTGGTGAATTCGTTTTTCAGTTTTTCTTTTAAGTAATCATGCCAGGCACCGATTTTCTTTTGGTCTTTTTCGAGCGCCATGTTTTTCAGATAATTCTTTACCGCGCCATTAAAGGTCGTGTGAAGAGCACCCGCATATTTTACCGTTAAATCATAGTACGGATTGTCGGAAGCAGTTGAAGGCCAGAACTGTGGATCGAGGAGATCAAGATTTTTAATGAATTGCGCGATCTCGGCTTTCTTGGAATAGGGCTTCAGCAACTCTGCCTGACGCAAAACATGTTTAACAGTCGTGTGGCTGACACTATATTTTCCTGCCAGCGCATCATGGATTGAATCTCCGCGGTCGATCGCGGTCCAGAGGTCCTTATCATTCAAATAGAAGAATCCGATTTTTTGCAATACCGTGAAAGCACCTTTGCGATTATCGAACTCGCGGCTGTTTTCTGAGTAGTGAAGAAGATGGTTATACAGGTCGAAAACGGAGATGTCCTCTTTAAGCTCGGTTTTCTTCAGCATGTCCGAGACAAAATCCATCGTCGGCCAGTTGATAAAATTTTCGAACTGCGTGCGGGCATTTTCAAGCGACAAAGCGGTGCGCGCAAAGAGGATTTCTTTTATCTGTGGGTACAAAACTTCGATTTGTTTTTTATACTGCGTTGAATATTGCTGAATGATCTGGGAAAATTTTTTATGGAAGCGGCGTTCATGCAGTAGCATGGCAGAGTCAAAAAATGTTTCGACATCATTATGCTCCATATTTTTTACTTTCAGGCTTCCGTCAGGCCCGTTTCTTTCTTCCGGAATTCCGGAGATTTTATTTCTTACAGACAGGTACGCTGCGTTCTGAAAAAAATTCGATCTGACGTGATAGGCGTTGGCGGTTTTATTCTCGGCGTTAAAAAATACAACGACATTGTGATCGGTTGAATATCTCTCGGTTGGCAATTTGGGAAAGAGCAGTCGCTTATCGGACGGTCTTAGAATAGTGGAATGCGTATATTTGCCGTATCTGTTCTGATTGCCTTTTTTATCATAGAGGAAATCGATATCGAGCATTGTGGAAGAGTTGAGCCAGTGGCTTATTATATGTCGCGCAACGCTCTCCGTTTTGCGTTTCATTTTCGGGGAATCGTAGGAGGAGAGAGTCCGTAAAAGTGTCTCCAGCTGTTCCTGAACTTTTTCGTACCCGGTCAATTTTGACATTTGTTTTTCCCTGTATCGCCAAATATGAAAATATGGCGGAATCTGTCAAGAAAATTACGTAATTGGCCGATTTGACGAATGTTATTTGGTAGGGCTTTTTTGTCTTAATAAATTGATTATATGCAGAAACAAGCCGCATGTAATTATGATGGAAATCATAGAGAAGAGGGCATCCTCGACGGCAATTTTATTTTCCAGAATAATTCCAAGCAGAATAAAATCATAGAAAAATGCAATCGCGCCGATGATGTTGATTATACCAAGAATGATGGCTGCAATTTTTAGCGATCCACGATTCATGCTCGCTAGCATAGCTTAACCAAGATGAAAACGGACAGTTTGAAATTCTCAAAGCCCGTACCATCGGTAATCCTAAAGAGGAATTGATTTCTACAAGTTTTATCGAGCGTCAGAATTTAACATTGCGAATGTCTAATAGAAGGTTCACCCGGAAAACAAATGGGTTTTCAAAGAAATTTGAAAATCACAGTTATTCCTTGGCAGTTCATTATATGTATTATAATTTCGTGCGTATCCATCAAACACTGCGTATTACACCAGCCATGGCTTCCGGCGTGACTAATAAACTGTGGTCATTGGAAGACATGATTAGTTTGATGGAATGGAAATTTGAAATTAAATAGGATTTGAAATGAGCAAAAAGCCACTAACCCCCGTTCAGCAATTTAATATTTTTATTAAAGGAAAAGACTCTATTTTGAAGGAGTTATTGCTTGCTGAATTAATGCGCCTTAACGACTTGATAGAAAAAAAATCGACAGCTAAAAATTACATGGAAGAAGTTTCCAAAAGAGTCGAAGCTAGAATGAAAGAAAATGAAGCGAAATCAAAAACCGCTAGAAATCCGAAACCAAAGCCTAAAACTTAGTATTATCAACTATGCTTATTTGCGAAATAATTTCTTCCATAAGGGAAATAATTTTTCTGGCATCATAGTAACTTAATCCATTAAGATTTTCTCGGACTAGTTCATTAGCTAGGTTAATTTGTTCATCTGTCATTAGATATGCCACATGAACCCAAACACTAAGTAACATAAATGTCTTTTTTATTAGACTTCAAGAATTCAAGTTCACGCATGGTGGAATCTAAGATTTCACCGCAATGCTTACATTTTTTAGCTTTGCTATTAATTTTCTCTGCACAGTATGGACAGTCAGTTTCAGTGATTTCGACGGTTTCGGTCATTTAATTCCCCTGCTACAATAGTATCCGCTACTATAGGTGCGGAGTTTTAAACCGTCAACAGATTTACCATTCCTGAATGAAGCAGGAATCGCAGGAAAAATTTACCAAAAGCCTTGTTAAGACTCTTAAAAATGAGCGAAAAAGCCAAAATCTTAGCCATGAAAAACTGGCAGAACTGTCAGGCATTTCCAGACAGGCTATAGGTAAGATTGAAGCCGGGGAAAGAATGCCCACCATTTATACGATCCATAAACTATCAAAAGCGTTGGGACTGTCTTTGGTTGATTTTGTGAAAAGAATGGACACGGATTAATACCGTCCCCAAATCCCCGATAAATAGTTAACAGTCAAACTGAGTCGCTATCTAATTTTAGCATTATTTACGCTATTTTTGTTTATTAATAATTGTGCTGATAATGCCTTCTTATCATTGCTAAGCTTTTCCTCTAATTTCTGTAGTTCTTTTATTTTCTTAAGTAGTTTTTGTTTCTTGAGCTGGAGAGAGTAGTCTGTATCGCTTTTCTCGCTAAGTGCATCTATGGCTTCTTCGGTCAAGCGACCAATGTTTTTACCTACACTTATGCCGGGCCCGGCAACCATCATGGTGCCTGCTACGCCCCCGCGAGAGCCAAGTATCGCTCCTATGGTGGCTCCTGATATCGCTCCAATATTTTGAGCGTAATGCTTATCCTTTGTTTCCTTTTTTATGCCCGCTTCGATGAGTGCAAGATCAGCTTCAGAAATTTTTATCTCTCGTTGAGCATCAAATTGCTCTTTTTCTACACGGTCAAATTTTTGATTTATTATATAAGACTCTGCTTCTGAATTTACTAAAGCTTTTTCTGCATCATCTATATTGGAAATAAACTCCGCCCAACACCGACAATTATAATCATCGCCGGGGTCCGGACTGTCGGACCATTTGCGGACAGTGCGGTTGAATTTGGCATGGGCAGGACGGACATGTCCGTCCTCAACCGTGCGCCAGATATAGTATCCGTCAGGTGTTTTATCGGCTTCGAGATTGAGCGCATTGATGGTTTCGTCATCCGGTTTGGCGGTGCCGGTTGCGGGCAGGTTGTTGTCTTTTTGAAATTCCTTGAGCGCTTCGAAAATCTCCCTGTCTGAAATCCCGGTGATGCCGGTTTTTTCAAACGGCGTGTAATAGCCGAGACGGTTCAGGGTCTTCTTCATCTGGCGCAGGTCGAATTCTTCCACCGCCGAATTACTGGCGAAGGGGCGCGATAATTTTATTGGCATGCTTGGTGTTCCTTACAGAAATGTCATCCCGGCGCAGGCCGGGATCCATACGACAGGTGGGTAAATCCAATGGATTCCGGCCTGCGCCGGAATGACGATAATGGATAGAGGCATAAAAAAGCGCCCGGGACGGATTCTGGGCGTTTATAAGGATTAAATTCCTATAATTTTATCAATAGAGTCAAGAAATAATTGCATGCCCGCAGTGTTACAGCCCGTTAGATTTCCCGTTTGTGTCAATTGCTTGAAATCTTTATAAGTATCGCCATGACAGTGAATCAAGCTCAGGCTTTTACAGCCTATACTCCTAAAGACAGTTATTCCCGCGAAGATCTGATCGCGTGCGGGCACGGCCAGATATTCGGCCCCGGCAATGCGAAACTGCCGTTGCCGCCGATGCTGATGTTCGACCGCATTACCAAAATCACCACCGCAGGCGGAGCTTACGGCAAAGGTGAAATGGTTGCAGAATTCGATATCAACCCGAAACTCTGGTTCTTCGAATGCCATTTCGCAGGCGATCCGGTGATGCCGGGTTGTCTGGGGCTCGATGCGATCTGGCAGATGCTCGGTTTTTACCTTGGCTGGACGGGCGCGCAAGGTTCGGGCCGCGCGCTTGGTCTGGGCGAGATGAAAATGACCGGACAGATCCTGCCGACGACGAAGCTTGTTCAGTATCATCTGGATATTCGTCGCGTTATGAACAGCAAGCTGGTTTTAGGTATCGCCGACGGTCAGGTTATTGCCGACGGCAAAACCATTTATGAAGCGAAAGATCTGCGCGTCGGTTTGTTTGCAAACCCGGCAGCAATGTAATTCAAAACAGTAAGAGGTAATCATGGCTCTATTTCATATGCCGCAAAAACTGCGCCGCGTCGTCGTGACTGGTATGGGTGTCGTGTCCTGTATCGGTAACTCAGTCACGGAAGTTCTCGACTCTTTAAAAGAAGGGCGTTCGGGCATTGCATTCGACCAGAGCCATGCCGATCACGGGTTCCGCAGCCAGGTCTCGGGCCGCCCGAAAATCAATATTTCCGAAATGATCGATCGCCGCCTGTTACGCTTTATGGGCGAGGCTGCCGCTTACGTTCATATTGCGATGGAGCAGGCGATTGCCGATGCAGGTTTGACACCTGAACTGATCAGCAGCGAACGCACGGGTGCCATTGTCGGCTCGGGCGGTCCATCGACTAAATACCAGATCGAGGCAGTCAAGGCCGTCGAGGAATCGGGGGCGACGAAAAAAGTAGGGCCTTTCGCGGTTCCGAAATGCATGTCGTCAACGACATCTGCGACGCTGTGCACCAATCACAAGATCAAGGGCGTGAATTACACGATCTCGTCCGCCTGTGCGACTTCCGCGCATTGCATCGGCAATGCCGCCGAGATGATCGCCATGGGCAAGCAGGACGTAATGTTCGCGGGCGGGGGAGAAGACCTCGACTGGACGTTATCATGTCTGTTCGATGGAATGGGCGCGATGTCATCAAAATATAACGATAACCCGGCGGCATCTTCCCGCGCGTATGATGAGAACCGTGACGGTTTCGTGATCGCGGGCGGTGGCGGCATGCTGGTGCTCGAAGAACTTGAGCATGCCAAGGCGCGCGGCGCAAAAATTTATGCCGAAATCACAGGCTACGGCGCAACGTCGGACGGCGAAGACATGGTCGCGCCGAACGGCGAGGGCGCGGAACGCTGCATGAAGCAGGCATTGTCCACTGTCGAAGGCGAAGTCACTTATATCAACACGCACGGTACGGCGACACCGGTCGGCGACAAGGCCGAGATCGGTGCGATCCGTAACGTATTTTCGAAGTTCGAGAAGATTCCGTTTATCAGTTCGACAAAATCGATGACCGGCCACAGCCTTGGCGCGGCAGGCGTTCAGGAAGCGATTTATTCGATCCTGATGATGGTGCATGATTTCGTTGCGCCAAGCATTAATATCGACAAGCTTGACGAGGCTTTTGCCGATATGCCGATCGTGCGCAAGCGCATCGACGCGATCAAGCACAGCACTATTCTTTCCAACAGCTTCGGCTTTGGCGGCACCAACGCCACCCTCGCTTTCTCTAGATATCAAGGATAATTACTAATGGAACTTATGAAAGGCAAACGCGGCCTTATTATGGGCGTTGCCAACGATCATTCAATCGCATGGGGCATCGCCAAGGCTTGCGCCGATGCCGGTGCTGAAATCGCTTTCACCTATCAGGGCGATGCGTTCAAAAAGCGTATCGAGCCTCTTGCAAAGGAAATCGGCGTGAAGACGCTGATCGACTGTGACGTGGCCGTTCCGGGCGATATCGACAAGGCGTTCGACATCATTGAGAAGGACATGGGCCATCTTGATTTCGTCGTGCACTCGCTTGCCTATTCCAACAAAGAAGAGCTTAAGGGCCATTACGTCGACACCACGCTCGAGAATTTCCTGCATACGATGAACGTGTCCTGTTTCTCTTTCACGGCCGTGATGAAGCGCGCCGCGAAACTGATGAAAAATGGCGGTTCTGCGGTGACGCTGAGCTATTTCGGAGCCGAGAAGGTCATGCCGAATTATAACGTTATGGGTGTCGCCAAGGCGGCTCTTGAGGCCTCTGTCCGCTATCTCGCGGCTGATCTGGGCCCGCACGCCATTCGCGTCAATGCCATCTCGGCGGGGCCGATGAGAACCCTCGCAGGTTCCGCGATCGGCTCGGCCAGAAAAACCTTTAAATACAATCAGCTTGCGAGCCCGCTTCGCAGATCGGTTGAACTTGAGGAACTGGGCCAGACAGGTGTTTACCTGCTCTCGGATATGTCCACCGCCGTCACTGGCGAGATCCATTATGTCGATTGCGGCTTTAACGTCGTCGGCATGTGCCCGACCGAGCAGTGGGACGAATTACTGGGCTAAAGTTTCCGGCACGACCTTGCGCCGGATTACGCACATCGTGATAAAGACGGCATTGATTGCGACCACGCAGACGGGGTAGAGGCAGGAAATAACGGTGAGCTGGTTCATCGCGAAGAGCGAGATAAACAAGTTCAGTGCACCCGTCCCGTAAGAGACCAGATTTTCATCCCATGGTTTGTCCCAGCTTTTACGGAAGGTAGGGTAATAACCCATCGTGTCTATCATCGAGATCAGCACGACTGACAATAGCGGATTTCGCGTAATTGCCCAGGGGATGATAGCACCTAGCGCGCAACCAAGCGCGATCCAGTCAGATATCGTCCAGTGCCTTTCGCCATATTTAAAGCTCAACACCACCACCGACAGGCTGCACACTGCGACGATGCCAAGTGCCCATGAGCCTGCACCGGCATCATCTTCAATCTGTGCGCCAAAGCCAATAGCCGCAAGAATTCCCCAGATCAGCCACGTAAACAGATGCGGTTTCGTCTGGCCACGCAGGATAGATGTTACATAGAGGGCGGTGGTCAGAAACCCGATAATAAGCGTCAGGATTCCGGCGATCTCTTTTATGTTATCCATTCGCAACTACTTGTCTTGCTAATGTTTTCCTTCGGATATGACACATAATGATAAAGGCGGAATTGGCTAGAAATACCGCCGAAATATATAAGGTAGTATTCAGCGTGAAATTTTCCATGGCCATCAGGGCAAGCGCGAATTTGATATTGGCGAGATAATAAGATTCCAGATTTTCCTCGCCGGGTTTATTCCATGATTTGCGGATGGTTGGATAAAACGCTACGCAATCGATGATTGCTGCCATGATGACGGAACCGAGAGGGTCCTTGGTCAGGAGCCATGGAAGAATGGCTGAGAGTGAAAAAGCGAGTGAGATTTTATCGCTGAGCGTAATATTTTTCTCACCGTATTTCAGTGAAAGCGCCGCGATGGAAAGGCAGGACAGGGCTGTGATGGAGAGGGCCCATGAACCCGGACCCGCGTGATCGTGCAACTGGGCCAGAAAACCGATACAGCTGATAATGCCCCATGTCAGCCAGGTGAAGAGATGCGGCTTAGTTTCGTGACGAAAGATCGAACGGATATAGACGAACGATCCGGACAATCCAATTATGAAGCCGACGGCACCCAGAATTTCCTGATACGTGAAACCCATCAATGCGACCTGAACAGGCTGTCGTTGATAGATTCCGGGTCATCCGTGAAGAATGAATCTACGCCCCATTGGCGTAAGGTGCGGGCACGCTGGACATCGTTGGTGAAAGCACAGAGAGGTTTCTGGAATTCCATCAATTCCTCGACCTGTTCGCGGCTGATATTCTCGCCATTGAAATGGAAGGTTGAGGCCTGGAGATAATCGATCATTTCCTTGTAATTTTCGGGCCATTCTTCCTCAAAGGCAAAGCCGCGCGCGAAGTCAGGCGCGATGTCGAGGGCGACCTCTAAACTGACGTGATGGACGCTCGAGAAGATGATATTATCGACATTATCCCATGAGCGGCTCAGCACATCGAGTGCGACTTCGGCGGTTTCGACCTCGCTGCCCGGTGTCGGTCTTAGATCAAGCGTAAAACCGATATCGTGTTTCAGTATTTCTTCCAGCGCTTCTTCGAGCGTCGGGACGACAACGCCGGTGAATCCTTCGGAGAACCGCAACCCGGCTTCGAGTTCCTTTATATCTTCATATTTTGTTTCAGCCACGAGGCCATACCCGTTGGTTGTACGCTCAAGCGTATCATCGCGGAATATAATCGGCACGGCATCCTTGGTCAGTTTGACATCAAGCTCGACCCATTTTACGCCCATTTCGATAGCGGTACGGATGCTTTCAAGCGTGTTTTCGGGCGCAAAGGCCGCCGCGCCGCGATGGCCGACAACGGAGGGTAATTTCAGTGGCATAATTTTATTTCCGATCTATATGGGGACAGAGTAGCACAGGAGCAGAATTTTGTAGAGTTTTCTGACGGTTTTCTATACAAGAATGCTTCCCAAAACAGAGCGGATAGAACGTGGAGAACAATACTGCAAGAAAAGTTATCGCCTGGCAGCAACCTGTTCCTGCCAATAATGATGAAACCATCCTTGGTGCCTCTATAGCCTGGCGTAAGATCAGCGATGATAAAGGCAGGGGCGTGTTTGCTCTGCGCGATATCGCAAAAGGCGAAGTCATTGAGATCGCGCCCGTCGTTCCTGTTTCAAAAAAGAACGTCAAAGAAAACGGCGAGGCTCCGGACGGTTACCTGCTGGAATGGGACGCGGACACCAAGGGTGAGGAATACTGCATGCCGCTTGGTTATATCATGATGTACAACCACAGCGATGAAGCCAACATGGATCTTGAGAGCAATCTCGAGAACTACACGATGACGGCGAAAGCGATGCGCGATATCAGGCAGGGCGAGGAGCTGACCTGGGATTATTCCTGCGAGCTTTGGTTCGACGAGGCTTAGGGCCTATTTCTTTTCAGTTTACAATATTGCGCTTTCCCCGCGAAAGCGGGGATCTATTCCAGTGGCAAAAAAAGATCCCCGCTTTCGCGGGGAAAGCAGTAAGTACGTACAAAGATCCCGGCTTTCGCCGGGATGACAATGTAATTGATTAAAGGATTAAATATTAACCCGCTTCGCGCTCACTATCGCCGCGTGGGGCTTTTTCTTTTTGTGGAAGAACTTCGCCAGTTTCCTGGTTGACGCGTTTCATCGAGAGTTTGACCTTGCCGCGATCGTCGGAGCCGATCATCAGGACTTTGACGGCCTGACCTTCGGCAACAACATCACCGGTTTTGGCTACGCGTTGGTCTGCGAGTTCGGAGATGTGAACGAGGCCGTCCTTGCCGCCCATGAAGTTTACGAAGGCACCGAAATCGACGATCTTGACGACTTTACCGTTATAGACTTTGCCCACTTCAGGTTCGTCCGTGATGCCCTTGATCATTTCAATCGCTTTATCGATCGCTTCGCCGGATACGGCAGATACCTTGATCGTACCGTTATCGTCGATATCGACTTTCGCGCCTGATTTTTCAACGATGTCGCGGATGACTTTACCGCCGGTTCCGATAACTTCGCGGATCTTGTCAGTCGGGATCGTGATAACGGCCATTTGCGGAGCGAACTGGCTGATTTCTTCACGCGCACCGGTGAGGGCTTTGGACATTTCCTTCAGGATGTGAAGACGGCCCTGTTGCGCCTGACCGAGAGCGATTTTCATGATCTCTTCAGTGATAGATGTGATCTTGATATCCATCTGAAGCGCGGTAACGCCATCTGTCGTACCGGCAACTTTGAAATCCATATCGCCCAGGTGATCTTCATCGCCGAGAATATCGGAGAGAACGGCAAATTCCTTGCCTTCCTTGATCAGGCCCATGGCGATACCAGCAACCGGCTTAACCAGTGGAACGCCGGCATCCATCATCGAGAGGGAACCGCCACAGACGGAAGCCATCGAAGACGAACCGTTTGATTCAGTGATCTCGGAGACAACGCGCATTGTGTACGGGAAGTCTTCGCCATTTGGAATCATCGGACGGAGCGCGCGCCAGGCAAGTTTACCATGACCGATTTCGCGGCGACCCGGTGAACCCATGCGGCCGCATTCGCCGACAGAGTATGGAGGGAAGTTGTAGTTCAGCATGAAGCGTTCGCGGTATTCACCTTCGAGCGCATCGATGATCTGTTCATCCTGGCCTGTGCCGAGCGTCGTGACAACGATCGCCTGTGTTTCACCGCGTGTGAATAGGGCGGAGCCGTGAACGCGTGGCAGGATGCCGACTTCGCAAGTGATCGGACGAATATCGACCGTCGTACGACCGTCGATACGTTTGCCGGTTTTGAGAATTCCGCCGCGAACGACATCGGATTCGAGTTTGTGGCAGAGATCGCCAACGAGTCCGGCAGTGATTTCGCCTTCCGCTTGCGCGAATTCAGCAACAGCCAGTTCTTTAACCGCTTTCACTTTATTCTGACGTGTCAGCTTGTCTTTCTCAGAGTAAGCTTCCGCCATGTTGTTAGAGAACTTGGCTTTGATTTTCGCATAGAGATCTTTGTGGATGAGGTTTTCAGCCGGCAGGTCCCATGCGTCTTTTGCGGCTGTTTCAGCGAGGGCAATGATGCCGTCGATAACAGGTTGGAATGATTTCCAGCCGAATTGAACAGCGCCGAGCATGACTTCTTCGGAGAGTTCTTTGGCTTCTGATTCAACCATCAGAACGCCTTCCTTGGTTCCGGCAACAACCAGATCCAGTTCTGAATCTTCCTGTTCCTGAATGGTCGGGTTCAGGATGTACTGGCCGTTTTTGTAACCAACGCGTGTTCCCGCGATCGGGCCCATGAATGGAACGCCGGACAATGTCAGAGCAGCGGAGGCACCGATCAAAGCAAGGATATCCGGAGAGTTCTCAAGATCGTGAGACATTGTCGTACAGATGATTTGAACTTCGTTCAGAAAATCTTCAGGGAACAGCGGGCGGATCGGACGATCGATCAGGCGCGATGTCAGTGTTTCGAATTCGCTTGGGCGTGTTTCGCGTTTGAAGAAACCGCCTGGGATGCGGCCTGTTGCGTAATATTTGTGTTGGTAGTGAACTGTCAGCGGGAAGAAGTCCTGACCTTCTTTGACTTTTTTAGCGGCTACGGCTGTACAAAGAACAGAAGTGCCACCCATGGTAGCTAAAACTGCGCCATCAGCCTGACGAGCGATTTTGCCTGTTTCGAGAATGATTTTTTTGCCTGCAAAGTCGATTTCTTTGCGAGTAACGTTAAACATAGATGTAGTCCTTTCAAGTATATATGCCTGACAGGTGCCCAAATGACACTTGTGGCGTTTTCAAAAATGCAAAAATCGGTGAGGGGAATTTAGGAGTGTCGGTGGACAGCGAAA
>JBEHYB010000048.1:0-18501 GCA_048498395.1 Pseudomonadota bacterium | reverse complement strand
CGCGCTCGGCACCGGACGCGGCGACGTCGTGGCCCTGACCGATAGCGGCGAAATCCTGATCGGCGAGACTACGCCGATCGTGCTTGGAAATTTCGGTACGGGCGTAAATGCCGTCCTGCCGACGGGCGGCAACGCCATTACGCATAGCTGTACCTCGGTGTGGAGTTTCCTCAAACGCACCAGCCTGTCTTACGCCAACAAGGCGGGTTATGCCGCTTTGAAAAAAACTGTCGAAATCCTCGCCGATTACGAAGGTTTTACGGGACACGCCGAAGTATTGCGCCAGCGAAACGAAGCAGCGTTCAAAGATATCGTTTTGAAACTGAAGGCGTAATGAGACAGGGCGATATCTATATCTTCGATCTGCATAACACGCTCTATGACGAAGTTATAGAGTTCGGCTCTGCCATGGCCGAAACGCTCGACTATTTGTTCTCTGAAACAGGTGCGCTCGATAAGGATTTGTTCTTCGATCAATTATCGAAGGCGCATGCGCGCCTTGGGTCCGACTGGGATAACGATGTCTGGCATGAAATCCCCGCCTTGCAGAGATTGCCGAATTTAACGACGATTATCGATCGTGTGGTGGCGATCCGTAACGCGGCGAGCGAACGCCTGACAAAATCCTATGCCTATATCGATACGATCCAGACGATCAGGGAGTTGAAGCAGGCAGGAAATACCATCTATATCGCGACAGAAGCGACGCAGAACGCGGCCAGCGATGCGGTTTTCTGGCTTGAGCTAGATGATGTCGTCGATGCTGTCTATACCTGGCCCTTTGCAAAACCCTATATAAACAAATGCAACAGAACATGTTTCGAAACATTTCCCGCCGATTTGCAGAAGCCGCATCCCCGGATTTTAGGCGCGATCCTTCTGGATCACGCGAAACGCAGTAATCTTGTGCCACAAAATGTTACGGTCGACGATGTGTTTGAATTTTCTCTTGATGAAACGCTTGATATCGGCCTGCTGGGCCAGGAAGCGTTGCGCGCCATCCGCACCGTCATGACTGTGAAAGACGGCCCTTATGCGGAAATAATGAACGCGATTAAATCGCGCTGCTTTTACGTGGGGGACAGTTTTTTCCGTGACGGTTTCCTCGCCCGCAACGCGGAGATACCGTTTATCCACGCCGCCTATGGCAAGAAAATCGCGCCTGCCGATATCGAACTTGAGAAAAAAGCGAAAGAGACGCTGTTCCGCGTTACTGGCTGGGATAAATTTGTAATTAAGCTGACGCAGGAAGCTGGCGCTTTGCCGGAACTGACGGACAGGATTAAGCCTCATTATGTATGCGCAGACAGTTTTCGCGAATTTATAGAATTTAGAAAAGGAATTGATGAAAATGGATAATGTAATCGACCGGCTGGTGCGCCCCAATGTAAAAAACCTTGCACCTTACCAGTCGGCGCGCGGCACGGTGCAGGGCGATCTCCTGTTTATGGACGCGGCGGAAAATCCGTGGTCGCCTTTCGAAGGCTCGGAGCTAAACCGCTACCCGTCGCCCCAGCCGATTGAGCTGTTGACCGCGTTTGGCAATCTCTATGGCGCGCAGGCGGAAAATATCGCGGTGACGCGCGGCAGCGAGGAGGGGATACGCCTGTTGCTGCAGACTTTCACCACGCCGGGGAAAGACAAAATCCTGACCTGCCCGCCGACTTTCGCGATGTATAAAACCGAAGCCGCCGTGCATGACGTTGAAATCGTCACCGTACCGCGCCTTGGCACCTCTCATGACGTGCTGGATGTCGACGGCGTTGTCGCGAAAATCGATGCGGATGCCGCGATCAAACTCGTCTTCCTGTGCAATCCCGGCAATCCGTCCTCGACCGCGCTGCCTGTCGCGCAGGTGGAAACCTTGCTCGAACGCTTGCGGGATAAATGCATCGTTGTCATTGATGAGGCCTATATCGAATTCGCCGATCATCCGTCTTTTGTGACGCGTCTCGGCGCATATCCGAACCTCGTTATTTTGCGCACCCTGTCGAAAAGCTACGGCCTCGCGGGCCTGCGCTGCGGCTGCATCGTCGCATCTGCGCAGGTGATCCAGTATGTGAAGCGTATCATCGCACCGTACCCGGTACCGCGCCCGGTCATCGAAATCGCGCTTAAGGCTCTGGAAAAATCAGCGCTATCGCGTATGCAGGAAAAGCAGGTCGTTCTGAAACACAACCGTGAATATATGAAATCCGCGCTTGCTGCCTTTACCTGTATCGAGAAAATATATCCGAGCCAGACGAATTTTCTCTGTGTGGTGGTGAAAGACGCTGAAAAATGTGTGCAGTTTTTCCGGGAGCGGGGCATTTCGATCCGCAACCGCAGCGCGGCTATTCCGGGCGCGGTCAATATTGCGGTCGGCACGGTTGATCAGAACGAGAAAATCCTCGCAATCTTTCGCGAGCTGGAAACTTCTTCTTAAAACCTGCTGTCATCCCGGACTTGATCCGGGATCCAGATAGATCGTTCCATCTGGATGCCGATTTTCATCGGCATGACGAGAAGGTGAGCAGCTCAATAACGATTATTTATGCGGCGCAGGGGCGGGTGTGGCGGCTGGCGCAGCTGTCGGTGTAAAGCCTTTACCCTGAACGAAGTTCGCCGCGCTTGAGAAAGCATTACCGACATCGGCAGTGGTCGGTAAATGCCAGGAATCATTTTTCGCTGCACTTGTCGATGGCGTTGAAGTGGCGGCAGTTTTAGCAGGAGCAGCTGTCGCGTCATGTGCAGCTGGGGCAGATTCAGATTTTTTCTTAATGCCAATAGCTTCGGCGGCACCATTCGCCAAATGGGTTGCGCCATCAGCTACAGACGTAATAAAACCACTCACGCCTCCTTGCTTTACCATCACAGGACAGGCTTTATCTTCATTACAGGCTTTTGCTGCGGCTATGCCTTCGGGGCTTGTCGTGCCGCCGGGTTTTGAATAGGCGTGCGCGACTTTGGCGGCGAGTTTCGCACCGTGCTCTGCTTCGGCGCGCGTAACGCCAGTTTCTTTCTGCGTTTTTTCTATTAATTTTTCGCGCTCTTTGGATTGCGGGTTATCGAGTTCCCTACCTAATGCGCTCCACTGCTCGCCGGTCAAATGCGTATCGTTAAAACTGTGTACCGTCTCCGCCCATTCGCGCGCGCGTTCCTGCTCGCTGATAAACGCTTCAATGCGATTCTCGAGTTCTTTCTTGCGTTTCTCTTCTTCGTCTTCTTCCTGATTGTGACGGCCGCTGCGCAGGCCGTTGCCGGTATTGATAAAGTCGCCTTCGGCGGCGGTGTGCGCCGCTTCGATGATGGCGGTCGAGAGGCGTTCTTTCAAACCTTCCGGCAGGCTGACCGAGCCGAATACCGCGCTGATGGCGATTGTCGCGGCACCGCCGAGTTTTTCAAGCGTCTTGTCCATCTCGCGTTCGCTGTCGGGATCTTTATAATGTGCGCGCATAAAAGACTGCGCAGTGTTTTCCGCGAGCGCCGTCAGCGGTGCGCGGAGTTCGGTATCCAGTTCGTTGACAAGAGGGGATATGCCCATGCGCCTATTCTAGACACAAAAGATTACATAATCATGGATATTGAATAAAATTGTATCTAATTTTAACGAAGCGTTAAGAATTGGAAAAAAGCGCGTTTTTATGGGTGATCGCGCAGTATTTCCAGCGTCGCCAGGTGTGTATCGATGATATCGACGACTTTTTTGCCGATACCGAGATGTTTTTTCTCTTTCTGCCAGATCGCGATGAAATCCCCGACCGTGTTTTCTGCCGTTTTCAAAACGAGATTTTCAGGTAGCTGAGCTTTGGCGGCCATATAGGAAAGTTCCTCGTAATTGAATTTCGCCATTTCTTTTGTGCGCGCGTAATTCAGCGCGGCAGTTTTGTCGTGGATGTAGGGAATGGTCGATAAAAGATCGTAAGCCGGTGACAGGCGCGGGGTGCGTCCGTCCGGATAGATCAGGGACCAGTTTTTGACATGCATGTCGGCATTGCCGATCAGGGTCGAGAAGACCAGCCGTCTTATATATTCTTCCAGAGAATCCTGATCCGTTTCGATCCACAGAACTTTCGCGATATTTGTGTAACTCGCCTTTTTATATTTATCGTCCGGGTAAATACTGAAGACCTGCGCGAAATCCTCGATATGGACGGGGCCGTGCGCGTCGCGATCGAAACGGCGGATGGTAAAGGCTTTTCCTTTAAATTCGCCGATATCTTCCGGCAATCCGCCGATGCTTTCGACATCCACGAGATCGATCTCGGGAATTTCAATGCCGATCTGTCTGGCAAGTGACATCATGGCGTATTCATTCTCGGGAACGCCTTCGAACCTGTCCGCCGGCAGTTTGACGATCCACGAACCGCCCAGTCCTTTGGCAGGGATCGACAGTCCGGCATGTTTCCCCTTGTTTTTCAGGGCGGAGAATTTCAGCTGTACGCCGGCAAGCGAAAAACGCAGGGCGTTTTCGTGTCGGTCGCGCGCGCGGGAATCTTCGTCATCCTCTTCGAAATCATTTGCGCTTTTTCCGTCATGCGTCAGGCTGACAGCGCCGGGCAGGTCGCAGCCCAGTTCGCGCAGCAGGAAAAATTCGCGGGATTCCTTGACCCCGGCGCGTTCGGCCAGATATTTCCTCAGCATGCCTTCGGGGAGAAGGTTTGAAAAAAACGGCGCGACCTTGGTCTGGACAGGTTTGAAACTCGTCAGCAGTTCGCCCAGCGTATCTTTGTAGGACAGGCTCAAAGTGGGGCGCTGCGGGTCGTCTATATAATCCTGCGTGAATGAGAAAATCGAGCGGTCGCCCTGCACCAGCGTCAGATTGCCGATGCGTTTCCCATGCAGATTGACATCGAGAACAGGGATGCTACTCATCGTCGTCTCCAAGGCTATAGGCGGATTTCGGGATGGTGAGATCGTTCTGGCTGGAGACACCTATTTGCTCTTTCAGGGATTTGAGCGAGTTCTTCAATTTGATCAGAGCTTTATCAGAATTGAAATTTGAAATTTCATTATGTGAGAGCGATTTTTTCAATGCCTTCACGCCTGTGTCGACCTTAATAAAATCTGAAATTCCATTTCTCTCAAACGATTTTTTAAGTGTCTGCAAATCTTCTTGGGAAAATTTATAATGTTTAAGCTCGTTAATCAGTTTCTGTGTCTTGCTCCATTCGGATATATCGGGCGCACTGGCTAGGAATTTCTTGACGGCATCTTCAGTCAGGTTCAGCTCTTGCCACGCCGCCTTCGTATATTTATCCGGAATGGGAGGGGCGGTTGATTTGACGACCGTGGTCACGGCGGGGACGGCCTGTTTGGGGATCAGCTGAATTTCCAGGTCGAGCGCGCGCGCGATCTCGATCAGGCTCGAGAGGCGTATATCGACATTGCCGTTTTCAATTTTCGACAAATGGCTTTGCGGCACGCCGGCGATCTCGCTCAGCGCGCGCTGCGAGATGCCGCGCGTTTCCCGCGCTTTCTTTAATTGGTCGGCGATATCCTGTAACTGGTATTTCATGATATATTTCTATATATATTATTATAATAGAAATATATCATTACATATCATAAAAATCAAGTTTTTAACAAAATTGATATGCTTTTATATATCAACTAAATGTTAATATATATTATAGCATATCAAAATAGGGATTTTAAGCCTTCAGCTTGCGCGTTTCAGCTTCTTTAAGCAACGGCTTGAGGAATTGTCCCGTATAGCTGCCTTTGACCTTAACGATCTCTTCCGGCGTGCCGGTCGCGATGACCTGACCGCCGCCCGATCCGCCTTCTGGTCCGATATCGATGATCCAGTCCGCCGTTTTGATAACGTCGAGGTTATGCTCGATCACGACGATCGTATTTCCCTGATCGACGAGGCGTTGCAGGACCTCAAGCAGTTTGCGCACGTCTTCGAAATGCAAACCCGTCGTTGGTTCGTCGAGAATATAAAGCGTCTGGCCCGTCGCGCGCTTGGAAAGTTCTTTCGAGAGTTTGACGCGCTGCGCCTCGCCGCCCGAGAGGGTGGTGGCGGCCTGACCGACCTTGATGTAATCGAGGCCGACCTGCTTCATCGTCTCCAGCTTGTCGCGGATCGACGGCACGGCCTTGAAGAAATCCGCCGCATCCTCGATCGACATGTCGAGAACGTCCGAGATAGATTTCTCCTTGTATTTAACCTCAAGCGTTTCACGGTTGTAGCGTTTGCCCTCGCAGGTTTCGCAGGTCACGTAAACATCGGGCAGAAAGTGCATCTCGATCTTGATAACGCCGTCGCCCTGGCACGCTTCACAGCGTCCGCCCTTGACGTTGAACGAAAAGCGTCCGGGGCCGTAGCCGCGCGCTTTCGCTTCGGGAAGTCCTGCATACCAGTCGCGGATCGGTGTGAAGCACCCGGTATAAGTTGCAGGGTTCGATCTTGGTGTTCGACCGATAGGCGACTGGTCGATATCGATAACCTTGTCGAGGAATTCCAATCCTTCGATCTTGTCGTGCGGAGCCGGGTGCTCGTGGCTCTTCATCAGCTTCTTCGACGCGGCCTTGAATAGCGTGTCGATGGTAAAGGTCGATTTGCCCGATCCCGAGACACCGGTGATACAGGTGAAAGTGCCGAGCGGAATATCCACCGTGATGTTTTTCAAATTATTGCCGCGCGCATTCACCACCCGCAGATTCTGCGGTTTCTTGCCCTGCATTTTTCCTTTACGGCGAGTTTCAGGGATCGGGATGAATCTGCGGCCCGTCATATATTGCGCGGTGACACTGTTCTTGCTTTTGAAAACTTCATCGGGCGTGCCGGCGGCAACGACCGTCCCGCCATGGATTCCCGCACCCGGTCCCATATCGATCAGGTAATCGGCGAGGCGGATCGCGTCTTCGTCATGTTCGACGACCAGCACCGTATTCCCGATATCGCGCAGGTGTTTGAGCGTTTCAAGCAAACGGTGATTGTCGCGCTGGTGCAATCCAATCGAAGGTTCATCGAGAACATACATCACACCGGTGAGGCCCGAGCCGATCTGGCTGGCGAGGCGGATGCGTTGAGATTCACCGCCCGACAAAGTTCCGGCGGAGCGCGAGAGCGTCAGATACTCAAGCCCGACATTGACGAGGAAAGTCAGGCGTTCATTGATTTCCTTCAAAATCCGCGCGGCGATTTCATTCTGCTGTTTGGTTAAACTCTTTGGCAGACCAGCGAACCATCCTTGCGCATCCGCAATCGACAACTCCGTCGATTCGGAAATATTCTTCTTGTTTATTTTAACGGCCAACGCTTCAGGCTTGAGACGCAATCCCTTGCATTCCTCGCATGGCGCGCTTTCCTGGTACTTGGTCAGCTCGTCGATCTGGCTCTGGCTGTCGGTTTCTTTCAGCCGGCGTTCGAGGTTCGGGATCACGCCTTCGAATGGTTTACGCGTCGTGTAGGAGCGCGCGCCTTCGTCGTAATGGAATGTGATCTCTTTCTCGTCGGTACCGTAGATGATCGCGGTTTTCAATTTTTCGTCGAGTTCATGCCACGGTTTGTGAATGCTCGATTTATAAGCCTTGGCGACGGATTCCAGTGTCTGGATGTAATATTTCGAGAATGATTTCGACCATGGCTCGACGGCCCCTTCGGCGATCGTCTTGTCCTGATCCGGCACGACCAGTTCCGGGTCTATATATAAAGTCACGCCAAGGCCGTCGCATGACGGGCACGCGCCGTGCGGCGAGTTGAACGAGAACAGGCGCGGCTCGATCTCGGGAATCGTAAAGCCGGATACGGGACACGCGAATTTTTCCGAGAAGGTCGCGCGTTCGCCATTGTCGGCGTTCTCGATGATGAGCAAACCATCAGCGAGGCGCAATGCCGTTTCAATGGAATCCGCCAGACGGTTGCCGATATCGTCGCGCAGGACGAGGCGGTCGACGACAATGTCGATATCGTGTTTGAATTTCTTGTCGAGCGCGGGCGCTTCCGCGATTTCATAAATTTTTCCGTCGATCTTGGCGCGCTGGAAACCCTTGGCCTGCAGCTCTTTCAGCTCTTTCTTGTACTCGCCCTTGCGGCCGCGCACGATCGGGGCCATCACGTAAAGCCGCGTGCCGTCACCCATCATCTTGACGCGGTCGACCATTTGGCTGACCGTCTGGCTTTCAATCGGCAATCCCGTCGCCGGGGAGTAGGGAACGCCGACCCGCGCCCATAACAGGCGCATATAGTCGTAAATCTCGGTGACGGTACCGACGGTGGAGCGCGGATTTTTACTCGTTGTTTTTTGCTCAATCGAAATCGCGGGTGACAGGCCTTCGATCGAATCCATATCGGGTTTCTGCATCAGTTGCAAAAACTGGCGTGCGTAAGCCGAAAGGGATTCAACGTAACGGCGCTGTCCTTCGGCATAGATCGTGTCGAAGGCGAGGGATGACTTGCCCGAGCCTGACAAGCCCGTGATCACGGTCAGCGTGTCACGGGGGATATCGACATTGATGTTCTTTAAATTGTGCTCGCGCGCGCCGCGCACGGAAATAGTCTTTAACGCCATTAGGTCTCTCTAGGGCCGTCATTCCGGCGAAAGCCGGAATCTTTTGGGCCATTAAATCTGAAGATCCCGGCCTGCGCCGGGATGACAGTTAATGTATATATATAGTTATCCTGAAAAATCCAGTAAAATCGTTCACGGTTTGTTCGATTGTTCCCGGTTACGTGTATTGTCATTCTGAGCGTCAGCGAAGAATCTTGCCGCTTTCAATCTGGATCCTTCGCGTGCGCTCAGGATGACAAGATGGTCTCTACACAATCGACAGCCCGATATAGGCTTCTTTCACCGGAATGCGGTAATTCAGCTGCTCTAACATATCGGGCAGGCAGATCTCCCCGGCGTTCATCTGGTTTGCGTACAGATGCTCGTTCACCGCATCGATAAACTTAAGGAAGATCGCATTGCGGCCACGGCGCAAATCACCTCTCGCCAGGAATTCGTCGGCTCTCTCGATGATCTTTGATAACAGCGTTGGCCCGGCGCCTGTATTCTGAAAAGCAAAGAAAGCGTTTTCAAGGCCGCCATCCTCGCACGCACCGATGATAAATCCATGCTGCGAAAGCGCCTTGTGGAATTTATGCGTCTCGATCGATACGTCCTCAACGTCGAAATCCGCATAGACGGCGATTTTGTCGGGATGTTCTTTCAGGCATTCCCGTACCACCAGTAGGCGTGCCATATCGGCGCGCTGCCATACCGACCTGTCCGAAAGCAGGGGAGAGAAACAGAAACTGCTTCTGTATGAATATATCTCGCGCAGGTCGCGGATTTTTATGTTCTTGCACCCTGAGTGATGCAGATGCGCCTCCAGCAATAATTTCGTCGCCGATTTATCGAGCAGGCGCAGATCGATCCATATCTGGAACGGCGTGTCCGGATACAGCTTCGCGTTCGCGATCGCCATATCGACATAATGCAACGGCACGCCGCATTCAGGTTCGTCGTCGCTAATCCCCGGCTCAAACGGCATGTCATTGACCCATACGTAATTGACGACGCTCGACGAGTGCGGCGGCGTGGCGGCGGTCGTAGCGTTGAATGTCGCGGATGTATTTTGCATGACTGAATATATTAGGCGGGAGTTATGCCCGCGAAGCGCATTGTCTCTGCGGTCAAAGGCTGCGGCGGATTCAGTTTTCTAAACTCCTCCCAGAACAGGTAATTCGCGGGGAAGAAGTCGTCCATGTTATCGTTGAAGGTCTTGTCATTGATCGAATAACTATACGCGCTCAGGTTTTTAGGTATGTGGGTCAAATTTGTACATTCGTTCAGATCCAGATGACCGACAATTTTCAGCTTTTCAGGCAAGGCGGTAAGCCCGGTGCAATTCTTAAGGAGAAGGTCCCCGAAGATCTCCATATTATCCGGCAGGCGCGTCAGCCATTCCGCGTCCTTAAGGTCGATGTTGCCGTTGCATTTAAATCCGTCGGGCAGGTTGCGAATATCATGATAGATCCCGTCTTGATATAACAGGAGGCCGGTACAGGCAGCCTGAGCGCCCCGTACTTTCCATTTATGCTCTATGATGACTTCCTGAACCTGATCGAGATATTTGGCGACAGGCGGAGCGTTTTCCTTGCCTTTGCATTCTGCTACCCAGCCATCATGCACATGGAATGTGACATGCGCCCTGTTCAACGGATCGCGCAGGGAATAAAAGGCAGTTTTGGGGTCTTTGAGAGATTCATCATAATATCCTTCACCGATGCAATGGCCGAGATGTGCCGATTCCATATCAAGTGCATGAGGTGTCAGGAGCTTCACAAGGCGCGATCCGTCATCGAATTCGCGTATGGTTTTGATATGTCCGTCTTTTTCATCCGTTTCAAAATTTTCGGCGGCGTTCGCGAATTTCGACCGCAGATTATTCGCTCTGATTTTCATGGTTTTGTTGGCGCGGTCGGTGGCTTCCGCAATTGTGCCGATATTTAAAAGCTTTTTCGGGCGGCCTTGCGCATCGAGATTTTTCGTCCATGCATCGTTGTTTATGATCGCCGCGCCGATCCAGTCGCGGATATGATTAAAACGATCTATTTGTTGGCGTGCGCGAAACGTTTCAAACACGTGGAAAGATCCCGTTTTGAATTTTTCCTTGGTCAACCATGCTGGCGCGTCGTCCGGGTATTCTCTGACAGGGGTAAAAAGACTGTCCTCTTTAAGGATGGGTTTTCTCAACGCGACGACCATGAATTTCCCAAGCTGCTCATTGCCATCGGCAAGGCCAGTCAGGAAATCGTCAATCTCGTTCATGTTCAGCGGGTTATTCAGCATGGGGGTAGGTTATAGCAGGACATTGTAATTATGTCAAATATTAACGCCGACCCCCATATCGTCATCCCGGCGACCTGTCCTTCGAAGCCTTGGCGTAGAAGGAAGGCCGGGATCCATAGGATTTATCCGTTGTTTCGTATGGATCCCGTTTTTCAACGGGATGATGGGAGAGAGGAGGTATTTTATTTAGGAAATATTTGCTGCGTGAATTTTTGATGTTCTTCGAACGCGCCGATAATTTGCAGAGCACTTTCCAGTTGTGGCGCGACTTGTGTTGCGCGATGCATAAGATCTTTCAATTTTTCTGCCTCACCCCGCTTAAAGATGCTGGAAAGGCTGTCCAGAGACAGCATGGCCTCTGCTGTTTTCAATACAATATTTTGGAATGTGCCTGCCTGCGGGGAGTGTTTGTTGAACCTATCGCTTAGATTTATAATCGTTTCAATTCGTTGTTGCATGGGCAAGCTTGCGGCAACTCGTTGAATTCGGCACTTGGCAGGCGACCCTTTGTGCAGGGCAAAAGATTCAAACGCCGGGGCTGCGAGGAAATCGTAATGTTGCGCAATATCCGCTGTATAATTTGCGGCATCGTGCCCTTTTTTCTTTGATAAAATATCAAATGCTTTCTGGGCCAGCGTTTTGGATTGCATGCCTACAGAGGCTATATAATCATCGCAATCTTTCTGCTTGGAAAATATATTAAAAATCCTGTTGCGTAATTCGGGTGTTTCTTCTGCGATGTTTTGCAGGAGTTCTTGTGAATAGTATCGGTAACGGATATTTTTTGACAGAAGCTGGATACATAAAGACGCGGATGTTGGATCTTGTGTAGCTTTTTTAGCGATTGCATCCAAAGCTGTGTAGATGTCACTTCCATGTTGTACGTATTGCGCAAGCTTTTTAAGCGCCAGGGCCGTCAAGTCGTTTGTTTCATATTTAAGGCGAGATAAATCAATAATAGCATCTGCCACATTATCGTCGATGTTGTAGCCCAGCATTCGTATAATATCCGGTTTCAATTCTTTCCAATAGTTACCAAGAGACCATAGCTGGTCCGAAGCTTCTTTATCTCGACATGAACTCAATATTTGAATGGCTTGCGTTGCGCAGGCTATATTTTTTCTACCCAGACCGCCTATGGCCCTAATGGAATCGACATCATTATGCGATGCGAGAATCTTGAGCGCTTCCGGAGCAAGGCTGTCAATATTCTCGGCCATTTTCGCAATCGCTTTTGAGGAAAATTCCGTATTGATTTCTACGAGTGCGTCAAAAATCTCCTTGTGCAGATTTATTTCAAGGTGGTCGAAATTAAAACGGCTTATACCCAATAAAGTGTTTGCGGCTTCATCAGTCTCGAATTTTTTCAAAATATCGATCGCGGCGCGGATATTGGCGATTTGCTCTTCTGCCGGATAAAGTCTCTCCGTCTCATACTCATAGGAACTTTTCCAGTTCAGGGAAGCTGAGGCAAGGTCTTTTACTTGTGTAAAAACCTGGGCATCGTCGCGAACGGCCATAAGGCTCAGGGCGCGCTTCGTGCTTTCTTTATCGTAGCGTCCGATATTTCCTATCCACTTTGTTGCCTCTTCATCATCACGTAAGGCAAGGAATGAAAGGGCCTCCTGTGCAAACGGACCTTTATGCCAGTTGCCGATCCTGCCGATCAATTCGGAAGCAACATGCCCTTCCTGTTTTGCCAGTAACTCCATTGTAAAAGATGCGAACTCTTTGTGATCCTGCGCGACTGAACTAATAAGATGAAAAGCCTCTTCACCCTTTGTGGCAAGATTGGTCAATAACCGTTCTGCCTGCGTTCTATCAAGGGATGAAAAAACATTCTTCATTGCCTGGAAAGCTTCGTGGGTTCCGAGTGTGGCTGTAAATTTGTCCAGAATTTCTTGCATCTATATACCTCTTATGGTTCCGGCTGCTTACCATAGGCAATTAACTTATGTCAAATATTAAAGTTACCACAAATCGTCATTCCGGCCTTTGCTCAGGATCATCAAGGGGTTAACTACAGAGATAAACGAGAGGCAGACAGAGTATATAAAACTCTGTTTTTCTCTGTCTGGCTCTGTAGTTAGAAATAATTATCCGCCCATCGCCTGGATCCCGTTTTTCAACGGGATGACAGAAGGAGGGGCAACTACCTCTGGATAAGATCGCGCGGGGGGTTGGACAAACCGCTTTTCAACGCCTAGTTTGGCGGCATCACAACATTCATAGCATCAGAGGTAAAGGCATGGCCGGTAGCGTCAATAAAGTTATTCTAATTGGTAATCTGGGGACCGACCCGGAAATTCGCTCCATGCAGACAGGCGATGAAGTCGCCAACCTTTCGATCGCGACATCCGAAACATGGAAAGACAAGGCTTCGGGCGAACGTAAAGAGCGCACGCAATGGCACAAGGTCGTGATCTTCAATCAGCCGCTGATCACTGTCGCCAAGAACTACCTGAAAAAAGGCGCGAAAGTTTATATCGAGGGCCAGATCGAGACCCGCAAATGGACCGACAAGGAAGGCAAGGACCAGTACACGACTGAAGTCGTTCTGCGCCCTTACCGCGGCGAACTGACCATGCTGGATGGCAAAGGCGGCGGCGCTGGCGGCGGAGCCAACGACTACGGCGATTCCTCTTCATCGTCTTCGGGCGGCGGGTACTCATCCGGCGGCGGTTCGCGCGGGAAAGTCGACGAAATGGAAGACGATATCCCGTTCTAAGCCGCAGCAATTTCAAGAATTTAGTATAATTTGCCCCGAATACCCCCATTCGGGGCAAATTATTTGGGTCGTCTTGGTTTAAGAGGCAGAGGAAAATTCTGCTTTCCCCGCAAAAACGGGGACCTTTTCAAGGCGCTAAAGGAAAATCCCCGCTTTCGCGGGGAAAGCATGAAGATGTTATTTTTATTTGCATAATTCTGTAAGATCGGGTAGGTTGCGCACGATTTAATGCGTAAATTTTGAGGATCGCGATGCCGACCTATTATGAGATTCTGGGCGTAGAGCCGACTGCCAACGACGAGCAGCTAAAGGCAGCGTGGAAAGCAAAGCAGAAAGAATATCATCCTGATAATCAGGAAACTGGCGACGAGAAACTCGCCAAACAGATCAATGAGGCATACGACACGCTCAGCGATCCGGATAAGCGCGCAGCCTATGATCGCGGTGCCGGGCTGACCGGCGCGTCCGGCAAGGACAGCAAGAATGACAAGACCACCATCAAGGATCTCGAACAAAGATCCAAAGATCTCGAAGCGGAGTTAAATACTGTACGCGAAGAGATGCAAAAAGCCGCGACGGAGAATAACGCGGCGGTTGAAGAGCTTGAGAAAGTAAGACAGCTGCATCTGCCGTATTTGACTAAATTCCAGGAAGTAAAAACGCGGTATGATGAAGCCCAGAATGCCATAGAAGCTGCGCGTAAGAAGATGACTGATCGTTCGATTAGCGCGGATGCGCGAATTGCAGCAAGCGATGAATACTGGGACGCTGTCTATAATCAGAAGCCTGTCGTACGGGAAATTTCGCAGTTCAACGTAACCCAGATGAATTTTGCCGTGGCCCAGATCACCGCTTTCAAACAAAAGGTGACGGACATCAGGGCGGTATATGATGAGAAAAAGGCGCGGGTTGAAGAAATCACTGTGGAGCGTCGTAAGATCGATGCGATCATCAGGGAAGAAAAACGCGCGAAGGAACAGCGCAACCGTGAAACCCTTGCTGAACCCGCCGAGCGTTTCGCCTCTTATCCGCTGCCTGTGAACATGCCTTATAAATGGGGCAATGTGGCTGATATCAACCTGACGAAGGTCTGGAATCATTGTGTGTTGTCCTATCAGATGGAAGTTGCGAAAAAAAGGCTCATCACGCCATGGAGCGTCACGGCGGGTTTAATTGCTTACGACCATCTGCCGGACACGATGCCCTTTATCTATAAGGCCGGGATATCTGCTGCGGTCATGGTGAGCAACTCAACAATCGGGCGCAGGATTTCGCCTGTGACCATGACGGCGGGCGAGGTTGCGGGCATCACGGCCGGGAAAGCGGTTTTTGCGGCATGGCCGAAACTCTTCGATACCGAGTCCCAGCGGATGCTGACGCATGGTGCAAGTGCGGCGGCCAAGGCGGCCTTTGCGGTGGCGACCTATTTTGCCGTTGCGGTCGAAGGCAAAAACCTGGGCGAGGATATCGTTAGCCGCCATCTGATGGGAGCCACGCCCCAGGCGGAGGCGAAGTCGGTTACCTACCGCACCGGCGAATATCTCGTCGACAAGGCCATGGATGCGGTAAGGCCTTCTTAAAGGATTGATTTGCTAGTGTCTCGTCTAAGAGGCAGAGGAAAATTCTGCTTTCCCCGCGAAAGCGGGGACCTTTTCCAAGCACTAAGGGAAGATCCCCGCCTTCGCGGGGAAAGCATGGAAAATTTAATCAAACTGAGACGCGACTCTTGATTTCCTCCCCTTGTGAAGAGGGGGTAATTTTGCTACTTAATAGTCATTCGAAAAGTGCAAAAAATGAAAATCATTCTTCCCCTGTTTTTGATCCTTTTTTCCCTGCCGGCCTTCGCGGCAGAGGCCGCGAAACCTGTTCCTGCCGTTGCTCCGGCATCTGACATGAAAGAACGCCTCGCTCTCTCTGCCGAGTTTCACAAGCTGCGCCCATTGCGCGACCAGATCGACAAGACGATCATCGCGCTGGGTGAGAAACTGCCCGATGCGACGCGCCCGCAATATCTCTCCGACATGGCGAAGACCGTGAACTACAAACAGGCCGAAGATGCCTCCATCAAGGCGATGGCCGAGACGTTTACGCTGCCCGAGCTCAAGGCGATGATCGCCTATTATTCCTCGCCCGAGGGACGTTCGGCGGCGGATAAAATGTCCGATTACCAGCATAAAATTACCCCTGCCATCGCCAAGGCGCTGGATGACGCGATCGCGGCCATAAAATACGGTAAAAAATAGTCAAAAACCTATGGAATATCAGGGTTTTGCCCTGGTTTTGGCCTTGTTCGGACGGGCCTGATTTGCTATTCATTTCACCTACCAAAATGAAAGCAGATTTATGAGCGATTCTACAGCCGTACCGACTGAATTCCCGACGATTTCGCTGACCAGCGAGATGAAGAAATCCTACCTCGATTACGCGATGAGCGTCATCGTCTCCCGTGCGCTGCCCGACGTGCGCGACGGTCTGAAACCCGTTCACCGCCGCATCCTGTTCGCGATGCAGGAGGGTGGCTACCACTCCGATAAAGCCTACAAGAAATCCGCGCGTATCGTCGGCGACGTCATGGGTAAATACCACCCGCATGGCGACGCGGCGATTTATGAAGCGATGGTGCGTATGGCGCAGACTTTCTCGCTGCGCCTGCCGCTTGTCGACGGTCAGGGTAACTTCGGTTCGATGGACGGGGACCGCGCGGCGGCTATGCGTTACACCGAAGCCCGCATGGCGAAATCCGCCGACGCGATGGTTGCCGATATCGACAAGGACACGGTCGATTTCCGTCCGAACTATGACGAGAGCATGTGGGAACCTGTCGTGGTTCCGACCCGCATTCCGAATTTGCTGGTTAATGGTGCCGGCGGTATCGCTGTCGGTATGGCGACGAACATCCCGCCGCATAACCTGAACGAAGTGGTGGATGCCTGCCTGGCCTGCATCGCCAATCCTGAAATTTCAAACGAGGAACTGATCGAAATCATCCCGGGTCCTGATTTCCCGACAGGGGGCGAGATCTTGGGCCGCTCCGGCATCCGCGCCGCCTATATGACGGGCCGCGGCTCCGTGCCGATGCGCGCCAAGACTTCCATTGAAAAAGCCAAGAACGACAAGAAAGAACAGATCGTCGTTCACGAAATTCCTTATCAGGTCAACAAGGGTTCGCTGCTCGAGCGTCTCGGCGAAGTCGCGCGTGAGAAAATCGTCGAAGGCATTTCCGGCGTGCGCGACGAGTCAGACCGCGAAGGCGTTCGTATCGTCATTGAACTGAAACGCGAAGCGCAGGCCGATGTCGTCCTCGCCCAGCTCTTCAAGTTCACAGCATTACAGACTTCATTCCCGTGCAATATGCTCGCGCTGCATCAGGGCCGTCCGCAGACGCTGCTGCTTAGACAGATGATCGTGGCCTTTATCAAGTTCCGCGAAGAAGTCATCACCCGCCGCACGATTTTCGAACTGGGCAAGGCGCGCGACCGTGCGCATATCTTGGCCGGTCTCGCCGTGGCGGTTGCCAATATCGACGAAATCATCTCGCTGATCCGCAACGCCGAGAACCCGAACGTCGCGCGTGAACAGTTGCTCGCGAAGAGCTGGCCGGCGCATGATATCGCGCCATTGATCGCCCTCATCGACGATCCTGAATATTTCGTCGAAAGCGACGGCACCTATAAAATGTCCGAGCTTCAGGCAAAAGCCATTCTCGACCTGCGCCTGCATCGCCTGACGGGTCTCGAGCGCGACAAGATCGGCGACGAGCTCAAGGCCATCACCGACGAGATCAAGAATTTGCTCGCCATCCTCGGCAGTAAGGAACTCCTGTTCGACGTGATGAAGAACGAACTCATCGAGGTGAAAACCAAATTCGGCACGCCGCGCCGCACGGAAATCCTCGACCTCGAATTCGAAGCCGATATGGAGAGCCTGATCCAGCGCGAAGACATGGTCGTCACCATCACGCATGGCGGCTACGTCAAACGCACGCCGCTTGCGACCTACCGCGCGCAGAAACGCGGCGGCAAGGGCCGCTCTGCCATGGCGACGAAGGATGAGGATTTCGTATCGGATCTCTTTATCGCCTCGACCCATACGCCGATCCTGTTCTTCACCTCGAAGGGCATCGTCCACCGTATGAAGGTCTATCAATTGCCGCTGGGTAATCCGCAGTCTAGAGGTAAGGCATTCGTCAACATGCTGCCGCTCGAAGCTTCCGAGAATATCTCGGTCGTCCTGCGCCTGCCGGAGAATGAGGAAGTCTGGGACGAACTCGATATCCTGTTCGCGACCTCGAAGGGCAATGTCCGCCGCAACAAATTGTCGGACTTCAAAAACATCCGCTCGAACGGCCTTATCGCCATGAAGCTCGAGGAAGAGGGCGAAAGCCTTGTCTCGGTCAAGATCGGCAAGCCGGACGAAGACATCCTGCTCGCCACCCATGAAGGCAAGGCGATCCGCTTCCCTGTCGACGATATCCGCGTCTTCGCGGGACGTAACTCGACGGGCGTGCGCGGTATCAAACTCAAAGGCAGCGACGAAGTCATCTCGATGTCGATCCTTAAACATCTCGATGTCACGCCGGATGAGCGTAATGCCTACCTGAAACAGGCTTCGGCTCTGCGCGGCGCGGATACCGAGGGTATGGAGTTCGACGAGGGCGGAGCCTCGATCACCGAAGAGCGTTTCAATGTCATGCAGGCGGCTGAACAGTTCCTGCTCACCGTCACCAATGGCGGCTTCGGCAAGCGCACCTCGGCGTTCGAATACCGCGTCTCCGGCCGTGGCGGCCAGGGTGTCACCAATATCGGCCTTACGAAGAAAAACGGCGGCGCGGTCGTCGGGACCTTCCCGGTCGAAGACAGCCACCAGATCATGCTCGTCACAAATGGCGGCCAGATGATCCGCATGCCGGTCGACGGCATCCGCTTCACCGGCCGCTCGGCGCAGGGTGTCACCGTCTTCCGCGTCGGCGACGGCGAAGAAGTCGTCTCCGTCGCCTGGCTCAAA